>CBDTTY010000057.1:0-13418 GCA_965363875.1 uncultured Anaerolineales bacterium | reverse complement strand
GCTCGACGTACAATGTTTGACGATGAAGATGCCTAAATCATGGAAAGGCGCCGCCGGCTGGATCTTGGCCGCGTTGGCGCTCAGCCTGATTCCAATGTTTATCGCCAATTCAACCGCTCCTTCGGGGACGGTCTTCACGGGGTTCCTGCTGAACCCGCTCGACGGTTTCTCCTATCTCGCTAAAATGAAGCAGGGCGTCGACGGTTCCTGGTTGTTCTCCCTGCCTTACGCCGCGGAGCCGGGACCGGGCACATTCCTTTTCGTCTACCATCTGTTCCTTGGCCATCTCTCGCGTTGGACTGGAATCCCAACGATCCTGGTCTTTCACACTGTCAGGGTCATCGCCGCTGCCTTGATGTTCCTGCTCGTTTATCTGCTATTTCAAGCAACGGTCCCGGAGAGAAGTGCGAGGCGCACCGCGCTCCTGCTCACCCTCTTTGGATCAGGTCTGGGTTGGCTGACAGCCCCGCTGTTTAATCTGCAGCCAAGCGATCTCATGATCCCCGAATCGATCCCCTTTCTCATCGCCTATGGCAATGCCCATTTCCCACTTGCCGCGGCCGCACTTCTGGGAGGTATCCTGGTCATTCTCCTGCTGCAAGACCGGCCTGGACTCCAACTGTCGCTGGCCCTTCTATGCGGGACGATCATCGGGGCGGTCCTGCCTTTCTCCGCGCTGAGTCTTTTCGCGGCAGGTTTCACCTGGTACATCTGGGAAGCGATCCTGCATTTTCGTAAGAATGGCTCGAGTGCATTAAAGCAATGGGCGCTTCCCAATCTCACCCCGCTCCTGGGGTTGGTTGCCGGAGCGGCTCCGTGGCTCATCTATGATTTCTGGGTGAGCCGGGTACATCCGGTGATCTCAGCCTGGAATATCCAGAACCAGACGCTCTCCCCGCCGCCTCTGAGTTATCTCTTAGGGTATGGTTTGGTCTTGATCCTGGCGGTGGTGGGAATCTGGCGCACGAAACCCGCACAGACAAAAGAGGGGCGCCTGCTGTTATCCTGGCTTGTGAGCGGTGTAATCCTGCTTTACATACCCCTCCCGTTTCAGAGGCGCTTATCGCTCGGTCTTTTCTTCCCAATGGCCGCGTTAGCGGGGCTCGGCTGGTATTCACTCACCTCGAAGCTTTCTCGGTCTCATCTTCTAACCGTGATCCTCATTCTGCTCGTCATGCCCTCCAATCTGCTCGTCGTGTCAGCCGGGCTGCTCGGTGTGACACAGGGCGAGCCCGCCGTAATTCATTACGGGGATGAACTAACGGCGTACCAATGGGCGGCGGATAACCTGCCGCAGGGGTCGCTTCTTCTGGCGGCGCCGACGACGGGAAATCGCATACCGGCGTTCGCCCCTTTGCGCGTTCTCTATGGTCATCCCTTCGAGACGCCGGACGCGGATGCACAAAAGGATAAAGTAGAAGAGCTCTTCCACACGGGGGGAACTGCATCTTCAGGCATGCAAACGCTGATCGAGTGTGGGATTGAGTACGTCTTCTATGGCCCACGCGAACAGGAGATCGGGAATCCGGCATGGCTTGCGGAACTCGAACTTATCGGTGAGTTCGGCCAGGTTCGACTCTACAAGGTTAGTTCCCAATGAGCAATAGATCGCGTGAGTGGTTGTTGGCCCTCCTCGTGATGGCAATTGCTGGCGCGTTGTGGATCCTACCGCTCACATTGCGGCCTCAGCATGTGCCGTTCTGGCCGGGCGCGGCGTTCAGCGATCTGCTGATATCTCACTGGCCGAATGCAGCCTGGGTCCAGCAATCGATCGCTGAGTGGGGGCAGATCCCCCTCTGGAATCCAAACATCCTGTCCGGCATTCCGTTCGCTGCGGACCCGCTTTCCGGTCTCTGGTACCTTCCAAATTGGCTTGCGGTGGCCTTTCCTGGTGCGATCGCCTTTAACGCCCTCTTCTGGCTGCATCTCACCTGGGCGGGTTTGGGAGCCTGGGCGCTTGCCCGAGAGGAGGGGTTGAGCAAGTGGGGGGCTGTACTCGTAGGCATCGTGTTTGGAGGCGCGCCGAAGTTCGTCGCCCACATAGCCCTCGGGCATGTCGGGTTGGTCAGTGCGGTTAGCTGGACTCCCTGGGTGCTCCTGCTTACGGCAAAGACCCTGCGGCAGATCCGGACCGAGGGTAGGTGGCTGAAATGGAGCGCCCTGACAGGGGCGGTTCTGGGTCTCGTTTTCCGTGCCGATCCGCGTTGGTCGATCCCTTTAATCGGATTTGCTGCGGCGTATGGAATACGAAACACGCTTCGTGATCGGAAGACTGAACGTGAGAACTTGCGCAGGATCGCGCTCGCTGGAGTGGTGGCATGCATATTTGCGGCAGCGATCGCTGCGTGTTTAGGGCTGCCATTGTGGGAATTCCTGCGCGAATCCACCCGCAGCGGGATCAGTGCGGACGAACGGGCGATTTTCTCACTCCCGCTCGAAGGGCTGTTAGGGACAATCTCAATTCTGGAGGGGACACCCGAATGGCTGGCATATTTCGGGGCAAGCGTTTTAGTTTTATCCGTTCTCTCAATGTTCAATCCCGACCGTCGCCCCTGGTTCTGGATCGGCGTATCGTTTTTCTCAACCATCCTTGCGCTGGGACCTGCGACTCCGTTTTATGAGCTTATCAGCGCCATCCCTGGGGCGGATGTTCTACGCGTACCTGCCCGTTTCCTATTTATCAGCGCGCTCGGGTGGGCCTTCCTCGCTGGTTACGGTCTCGATACTTTGATTTCCAACAATGACAATATTAAAACCCGAGGCGTGAAGATCTGGCTGTTTGCGACAACGAGTCTCATCCTGGCTGTAAATATTGGGATAGGGATCATCGCCGGGGTGAACTCCATTCGTCAACTTGGACCCATGATCACAGCTATCCTTGTTTTCGCGCTAATAAGCATCTTTATCGCCGACCGAATCTCTCTGCGGAGAATCATTCCCCTGATTCTCGGAGTTGTGGTCGTCGATCTTCTCTGGATCAATGTCGGGCTCATCGAGCCGAAGTCGACGGAAGCAATCCTTTCAGACCGTTCCGGATTGACCAGCATACTGCAATCGGATCATGGCGCTTCCCGTGTTTTTTCCCCCTCTTACAGTGTGCCCCAGCCTCAGGCCGTATTAGACGGGGTAGAACTCGCCGATGGCGTCAACCCATTGCAGCTTTCAGCCTATCGTGATTATATGGAAGCTGCTGTAGGGTTGGATCCTGGGGCCTATGATGTTACCTTACCATCCTTCCCGGATGGCAATCCCAGCACTCCGTGGGGTTTCCAGGCGGATAGGGAAGCGCTCGGTCGGCTGAACGTCGAATGGATTGCTTCTGACTATCCCCTCGAGGATGACTCGCTCACCCCTTCTGGGATTGTCGACGGCGTCTATCTCTACCGGCTCGAGGGATCGCGAACCAGGTCCTGGATGGAGAGGGGGAGTTCGGAGAACGGTCCCGATTGGCAGCCGATCACGATCACGCAGTGGACACCGAACTGGATTCAGCTGCAGGCGGCTGGCCCGGGGGTCGTTGTTTTGAGTGAGGTAGCCTACCCTGGCTGGCGAGTGCTCGTCGATGGAGAACCGTCTACGCTCATCACGGTGAATGGCTTGTTTCGAGCCGTTGAATTAAATTCAGGAGAACACGAGGTTATCTTCCAGTTCTATCCGACAACCCTCATGTTTGGGATCGCGATTTCCATCGTCGGATTGCTCTTTCTGCTATATCTATGGATCAGACGATGAAGAGACAAGAGCGGCTCTGGTGTTTATGGTATGGGGTGATCCTGGCCGGGATCACAACGCTTCCTTATCTGATGGGGATGGCTGTTGAGGGGGATGAATGGCTTTTCACAGGTTTTGTCTTCGGGGTTGAAGATGGAAATTCCTACATCGCCAAAATGCTCCTGGGGAATATGGGGAATTGGCTGTTCCGCACCCCGTATAGCACAGAAATCCAAAATGGCGTACTAGCCTTTCTCCCTTACCTGCTGCTCGGAAAATTGGCTGCCCCTCCCGAAGTGCACATTCAACTCATCGTGCTATTTCACATCTTTCGGGTACTCTGCATACCCTTCACTGTGGGGGTGATTTACCAATTTATCAGCAACTATATCGAGGATCTCCACTGGCGGAGGTGGGCAACAATCCTGGCAACGATCGGCGGCGGGTTGGGGTGGCTTATCCTCGCAACGGGTGGGAGCGGTTGGCTGGGGAGCCTGCCGCTGGAATGGATCTCACCTGAATCGTTTGGGTTTCTGGCGATATACGGATTGCCGCATCTTGTCCTCGCCCGCGGACTGCTTTTCCTGGCAATGGTCCTTTTCCTACGCGCTGAGGACAACCCAAAGTGGTCATGGCTTGCTGGAGGCGTGATTTTGCTGCTCCTTCTGGTCCAGCCTCTGTCTGTGCTCACGCTCACCGCAGTAATCGGAGCGTATAATCTTCTGTTCCTCGTTCAAAGTCTGCTGCAGAAGAAACCACAGATCTACCGGCCTCTCTTTTTCAACACTTTACGAATGATCGTCCCGCCGCTGCCGTTATTCGCTTACTTCGTAGTTTCCTTCTCCACCGACCCCTTTTTAACGGCGTGGACAGGACAGAATCAGATTCTCTCACCACATCCAGTTCACTATCTGCTGGCGTATGGTTTGATGATCCCATTCTTGATTGTGCCTTTCCGCAAGAGAGTTTGGAAAACCCGCCCTCAATGGCTCCTGCCGATTGGATGGCTGGCGGCAGGGCTATTGTTAGCATACTTCCCCTACAATCTGCAGCGCCGCCTCCCGGAGGGGATCTGGGTGGCGATTGTTACGCTTGCCGCGCTGGGGATGGCGGAGTTGTGGCAACGCCGCACATGGGGAAAGATGCTTGTGAGTTTCTCCATAGCGTGTGCCCTTATTTCAAGCGCTCTTCTCCTGATTGGCGGCCTCCAAGCTGCCACCAGACCGGATCTGCCCATGTTTAGACCCGATGGGGAGGTTAGCGCTTTCCAGGAATTGGAGAAGATCTCGCCGCAGAGCAGCATCGTCCTGGCATCCTATAACACTGGAAATGCGCTGCCGGCGTGGGTCTCAGCGCGGGTCCTTGTTGGGCATGGTCCGGAAAGTGCCAATCTGGATGAGTTATTACCTGTAGTTTCGGCGTTCTTCAACGAGGGGTGGGACGCAATTCAGCGCGAGACTTTCTTGGAAGAGAAACAGATTGACTTCATCTTCTATGGACCTCTCGAGCGGGAGCTGGGGGAGTGGGATCCTGATTCATCATCCGCGTTGATCCTTCGTTACAACGAGAACGGATATCGTATTTACGAGGTTTCATTATCACCGTGAAAATCGAGCGCAATCATCTAGTTTGGATATTGATCACCATCGGACCGATCCTGCTTTTCGGACCGATGCTCGTCAGAGGTGAGGTCCTGTACTGGGGCACACCGATGCTCCAGTTCGTTCCGTGGCATCAATTTGCGCTTGAGGTGCTCAAGTCGGGCCATCTTCCGCTCTGGAATCCACTGCTCGGGATGGGTGCTCCGCTGCTCGCGAATTATCAGTCCGCTCTACTTTACCCGCCGAATTTAACCCTCTTCTTCTTCGGACCGGCGTACGGGCATGGCGTTCTCGTTACGCTTCATCTGATTTGGGCCGGGATTGGGATGGCTCTGCTCGTGCGCAGACTCGGATTGGGAAGCCTTTCTCAGCTCATCGCCGGGTTGAGTTACAGCCTCTCGGGTTACCTGGTTGCCAGGACCTGGTTCATCAGCATTAACCACGCTGCGGCATGGCTGCCTTGGATCATCTACGCCACGGATAGGCTATTTGAGTCTGTCCCCCGCAAGAATCTCCGCCAATTTTATCCTTCGGTCTTTCTTTTGGCGGTTGCCTTTAGTTTCCAGTGGTTGGCTGGACATGCCCAAACGGCCTGGTACAGCCTTTGTCTTAGTGCGGCCTGGCTTATCTGGCGCGCGATTTCTCTTGATACCTGGCGAGATCGACTTCGAACTGCGTCTGCGTACTTATTGGCCGGAGTCCTGGGTTTCGTTTTAACTGCTGCCCAATTGCTTCCAACTCTGGAATATTTGCTGAATACGGCGCGGGCGACAAACGTAGACACCGAATTGGCGATGACGTACTCGTTTTGGCCGTGGCGCGCTCTCGGCCTCCTGTTGCCTGACCTATTCGGGAATCCATCCAGGGGGAATTACTGGGGGTATGCGAATTTCTGGGAGGATGCGATCTACATTGGCATTATCACGCTGATTTTCGCGATAATCGGGATCGTGTCTAGCTTGCGAGGCAAGGGTTCACGTTCCACTATGGGGAGGTTTCTCGCTTTTATATCCGTTATGACCGTGATCCTCGCCTTGGGCGCGAACACGCCTGTCTTCCCATTCCTCTTTGATCATGTACCTACTTTTGACTTGTTTCACGCACCTGCCCGCTGGAATCTACTCCTGGTTTTCTCGCTCGCCCTCCTAGCTGCGATAGGTGCGGATCAATGGCGAACGCCTTCTGGTAGAGCACTCTACTGGATCCGTCTTGGGACAGCGGGTGCGGCTGTCATTGGTCTGGCGGGATATTTTGGAGCACGCTGGTTGGGAGGCGTCGAGCCTACTTTTGTTCGTGCCCTTGCGATTGCCGGTGTTGGCCTGGCATTTGCCGGAGCGCTCACGCTCTTCGTTGATAAATCCCGGGCGAGATTAACCCTGGTTCTTGTCGGTGGATTCCTGCTGATTGACTTGCTCATCGCCGGGTGCGGTTTGAACCCATCAATTTCGCAGGAAGTATATGATGGAGAAGCAGCAACCGTCGCCGCGTTTGGCCGTACTCATCGCCTATATATGACCGCCGATTTGGAGTATGCGCTGAAATTCTCTCAAACCCATCGCTTCGACACATTTGACCCGGGTATTGACTGGCGGGTCGTCCGTGATATCGGCTTACCTAATACAACTATGCTTGACAACGTACCCTCGGCGAATAACTTCGACCCCTTTGTTCCCGAGCGGTATTCGACATGGATTGATGTTCTTGACACGCTACCCTCAGTGGATCAGCAGCGTCTCTTCCAATTGATGGATGTCGCCTGGCTGGCATCTGAAGTGTCTGGAGATTTACAGGCGGTTCGTTATGAACCCGTCGAGGGCGCAACTCGGGTGAGGTTGATTCCGAATGCTGTTTCAGTCTCAAGCGCTGAAGATGCACTTCAAATCGTTATCAATCCCTCCTTCAACCTGGATGACCAGGTCGTCCTTGAAACAAGCGCTGCATCCCTCCCTCAAGGGGAGCGTGGTGGTTCCTTTAACATCCTTGAGGGGCAGGATCCGAATCGAATTGAGATCGAAGTAACGACGTCAGGCGGCGCCTGGCTTGTCCTTTCGGACGTCATGGTTCCGGGTTGGCGCGTTCGTGTGGATGGTGCAGAAGCTGAGCTCTTCCAAGCAGATTATTTATTCCGTGGAGTATGGGTGCCTCAAGGGGCACATACAGTGGACTTCTCTTATCAACCAAGCTCATTCTGGCTTGGTGCAGCAGTGAGCCTTCCCGCCTGGATTCTCGCATTATTTCTCTTCATACGATGGCGCGACGAGTAAAAACGTTCTGGCCTGCGGCCCTCACCCTCATCGTTTCTGGTGCCTACATCCTATGGCGCCTGACCTCTTTTAATATGGACGCCGCTGCCTTAGCGGAGATCGGTACTCGTTACGCCGATCTCGATCCGGATGGAAACCCTGGTTACGACGGACAATTCGCTTTATATGTCGCCCGCGACCCAAATCCACAGAGTGTCGCCGAGCATCTTGATGTCCCTGCGTATCGTTATCAACGAATCCTTTTCCCGATTCTGGCGCGTGCACTTGTTGTAGGCAACCCGACTCTCATCCCCTGGTCCCTTCTTCTTGTGAATCTCTGCGCGCTTGTTGTGGCTACCGGGCTGCTTTCCTCATTCTTCGTCGAGAGGGGCTACCCCTCGCACTATGCGTTGATTTATGGATTGTGGGTGGGTCTTGTCGCCGCGGTGGGGTTAGACCTTCATGAACCTCTAGCATACGGATTGGTGGTCCTGGGGTGGTTCTGGCGCTTTCGAAATCGACCTGTCCTGGGGGCAGTTGCCCTGGGATTGGCGCTTTTTGCAAAAGAGATGACTGTGCTTTTCTGGATCGCAGCTTTGATCAGTGATCTTGTGCAGCGCAGGTCGAAATCGTCCACTTGGACATTGATCGCGGGGGGAGCGCTGTTTGCACTCTGGCAAGCCTGGTTATGGTGGACGTTCGGGTCGCCGGGAATCGGCAGCGGCGGCGATATGGCGACGGGGTTTGAGTGGATCCCATTCATGGGATTGCTGCGCATCGGTACAGAAAGTCTTCCAGCGCTGGCTTTATTCCTGGTTATCCTGGGTCCATCGATTGTATTACCAACGATCTGGGGTTTAACTAGCTCGGTGAAAGTTCTCTGGGATGGAGCAAAAGACGCGACGGCAATGGCGTTGTTCACAAACAGCCTGGTCCTTCTTTTTATTCCTTACTCAACTTTCAGAGAACCATTGGGCATCGTTCGCGTGGCAACCGGCCTTGTATTGGCAGTCGTCCTTTTCGCGGTACAGTATAAGCGCAGGAAAACATTGAATTACGCGATGTTCTGGATCGCAATGCTTGTAATGCTGCTTAACTCATAGACTCGATCATCGTATGATTACCGCCAGCGACGACTGATGCTGGTCAACATTTGCAGGAACAAGGTAAAATCGAGAATGCTTTTTACTTACGGCTTATCTTCATAATATCGCAGAGGAGAATTCATGGCTGATATACAAGATGTCACCAATCAACTGCTCGAGAACGTCGAAAAAGTGATCGTGGGGAAAACGGACGCGGTCCGCTTGACGATCACTGGGCTGCTCTGCCAGGGGCATATCCTCATTGAGGATGTTCCGGGAACGGGGAAGACGATGCTTGCTAAAAGCATCGCCCGATCGATTGGCGGCACTTTCAACCGCATCCAATTCACCCCTGATATGCTTCCAAGCGATGTGACCGGCGTTTCGATATTCAATCAGAAAACAAACGAATTCGAATACCGTCAAGGACCGATCGTGGCTCAGATCGTACTTACAGATGAGATCAACCGAGCCACGCCAAAAACACAAGCCGCATTGCTGGAGGCGATGGAGGAGCATCAGGTCACGGTTGATGGAAAAACTCACCCTTTGCCGGAGCCTTTCCTTGTTCTGGCCACGCAGAACCCGATTGAATATGAGGGGACGTTTCCACTTCCCGAAGCTCAGATGGATCGCTTCCTCCTGCGGATCAGCCTGGGATACCCGTCAAAAACTTATGAGGTGCAAATGCTGACAGATCAGCAGCTCCACCACCCAATCGAAGATCTGGAGCAGGTGATCGACATTGCCGATTTGCTAAAGGTGCAGGATGCTGTGAGGAGCGTCACGGTTACAGACGAGATCAAGCGCTACATTGTGGATTTGGTTGAAACAACTAGAGCGCACGGGGAAATTTATCTCGGCGCAAGCCCGCGCGGCAGCCTGGCGCTGTTCCGCACGTCACAGGCGCGGGCAGCGATCATGGGCAGAGAATATGTCCTGCCGGATGATGTTAAGGCTCTGGCTGTCCCCGCGCTCGCGCACCGGTTAATTGTCGGTTCGGCTGCACGCATCCGCGAGGTCGACGCAGTGGATGTTATCGAGGAAGTTCTCGAGAAGGTCCCTGTGCCGGGAGGTGAGGTTGGCTGATGTTTTCGCGTGCACGTGTCATCCTCGCCCTTTTCGTCCTCAGCCTTGTTGGGGCTAGGGTTACCGGGCGAGATCTTTTCTATAGCCTGGCATACCTCTGGGGAGGTTTGCTTGTTGTTGCCTTTATATGGTCGTGGACAACATTGCGCGGCGTGAGAATTATCCGTGAGCCGCGTTCAAATCGCTCCCAGGTAGGTCAACTTTTCATTGAGCGTTTCACGCTTTCCAACCTGAGTCGAATCACCAAACTTTGGGTGGAAACGAAGGACACCTCCGACCTTCCTGGTTTCAGAGTTACCACGGTGGCGATCGGATTGGGATTGGGAGATTCCGCTGACGTCGGCACGCATCAATTGGTAAACGTGGCTTCCGGGTTTGGAAGGGGGCAAACCAGACGCTGGTTGACAAGGACACTTTGCACACGCCGGGGTCGCTACCGCTTAGGACCCATGACGCTGCGTTCCAGCGATCCTTTCGGAATCTTCCCACGAGTACGCGAGATCCCTGCTGTCCATCACGTTGTTGTATTGCCAATGATGGTGCCGCTCGAGGGATTCCCTCTCCCGAGCGGACGACTGCCAGGGGGTGAGGCGCTGAGGCGCCGTACGCATCAGATCACGCCGAACGCAGCAGGCGTGCGGGATTATGTGCCCGGCGACAGTTTCAGCCGGATCCACTGGCGTTCAACAGCCCGGCTGCAGAAATTGATCGTTAAGGAATTTGAGCTCGATCCATTGGCAGAAATCTGGATCATCCTTGATTCTTCGCTAACCCCGCATTTCGAACTTCGCCAGCCTGACGAGAGCGCTAAGGTAAGAGAAGACGGCGCATTTCAACTTCCACCTTCCACCATCGAGTATGGAGTGACAGCTGCTGCTTCACTGGCAATGCATTTCTTGCAGCTCAATCGGGCTGTGGGGTTCATTAGTTATGGTGCGGCGCGCCAGGTAATCCAGCCAGAACCTGGCGAGGCACAGCGCTTACGATTGCTTGAGTCGTTGGCAGTTCTGAATGCTGTAGGTGATAGGTCTCTGCAAGATGTGATCAAAATTGAAGGTCCAAGAATCCCTCAGGGATCCACCGCGATTTTCATTACACCATCGGTCAACACTGACATGCTCGCAGGCATCCGCAGGCTGCGGCATACCGGCCGTCAGCCTATGTTGGTATTGCTTGACGCCGCCAGTTTCGGTGGACCCGAAGGCTCGCATATAATCGCGGAGGCCGCACGGCGATCGGGGATTACAGCACGAATTCTAAGTTATGGCGATAATCTAGGAGAGGTCTTAGGATCGCCAATTCGCCCTCTTCGCGCCCCGCGAATTGCCTGATCGAATCTGAAAGCTCATGGAGAACGATAGGATGCGACGGATTCTATTATTGATCGTAGTTTTCATCGCTGGGATGACCACGTTGGGCATCGAGCTCACGGCTTCACGCCTGTTAGGCAATGTCTACGGGACGAGCAACATCGTCTGGGCAAACATTATCGGTCTCATCCTCATATACCTCACGGCAGGGTACTTCCTCGGAGGGCGCTGGGGGGACCGCTGGCCGTATCCAACACCTTTCTACCGGCTGATTCTCTGGGCATCCTTCACCGCAGGATTAGTTCCGATCATCTCACGCCCCGTCCTGCTGCGAGCGGCGATGGCGGTTGAGCATCTAGAAACCGGGCTAATGCTGGGATCGTTTCTATCGATCCTCGTGCTTTTCAGCGTTCCCATCACACTTTTGGGGACCATTTCACCATATGCAATTCGTCTGTCCATCGAAGATACAGATCATGCCGGCCGCGTTTCAGGTAAGATCTACGCCCTCTCGACAATGGGCTCGATACTCGGAACTTTTGTGCCGGTCCTCATTCTGATTCCAACGATTGGAACGGCACGAACCTTCCTGTTTTTTAGTTTCACTCTGATGGCTGTTGCCCTCCTGGGGCTGGCGTTGCACGACCGTCGTCAGGCGCTCATTCACTTGTGGATGCCGATTACCCTCGCGGGGTTGGCATTTTTTACGCTTGACGGCCCGATAAAGGCGAGTTCGGGTCAAATATTCGAAGCGGAATCTTCGTATAACTACATCCAGGTGATCGAAAGGGACGGAATTCGTCAATTGCTGTTGAATGAGGGGCAGGGGATTCATTCGGTGTATACACCCGACCTGACCGCCACAAACGGCACATGGGATTATTTCTTGGCAGCGCCCTACTTCAATCCGCCCGGTGAGGATACAGAGGTAAAAAGGCTGGGTTTAATCGGTTTGGCAGCTGGGACGATCTCGAAACTATACAGCGAGGTAATCGGTCCAGTACCCATTGATGGTTGGGAAATTGATGGGGAGATTATTGAAGTGGGGCGCACCTTGTTTGATATGACGGAGCCCAATCTCAACCCGATCGCCGCGGATGGACGTTGGGGCCTTACGCACAGCGCGCAACACTATACGGTGATCGGCATCGACGCTTATCGGCTTCCTTATATCCCCTGGCACCTGACAACGCGAGAATTCTTCGAAGAAGTCCGGGCTCATCTTGACCCAAACGGCGTAGTTGTGATAAACATCGGGAGGACGCCGGATGACCGCCGCTTGATCGAAGCATTCTCAGGAACGATGGGTGCCGTTTTCCCAAGCGTTCATGTCGTGGATGTACCGAATACATTCAATACCATCGTGTTTGCGACCATGATGGAAACGGGTCCCGAGAATCTTGTCGCAAATGAACTCGCGCTGGTTTCAAAAGAGGCTCATCCCCTGCTGGTGGATATTCTGCACCGGACGATCCAAAATTTGCAGCCCACGCCTGATTCCAGCATAGTTTTCACAGATGACTTGGCGCCGGTTGAGCAAATTACCAATTCCATCGCCCTGCGCTTTATTTTTGGGGGAAGCGTGGAAAGCCTTCGTTGAGGAGACACATGTGAACTCCGTGAAACAATCCATACCATCCAGAGTAATTTACCTGCTTATCCAAGTATTGTTCCCGATTGTCATTATCCTGACGAGCGTGCGCCTGGTGCTTTACACGGCTGATACTTGGGTCAAAATCGAATACCGTATGCCCGGTTTCCCCGCAGACCTTTATGGTTTCAGCCTGGATGACCGGATTTACTGGTCAGCCATCGATATCGACTACCTGTTAACCGATGCGCGAATTAATTATTTCGATGAGTTCACGCTCGATGATGGTTCGCCCATGCATAATGACCGCGAACTCAGCCATATGCAGGATGTAAAAAATCTTCTTGATACGGTCTGGAAGGTGTGGGCTTCAGGGATCTTCTTCTTGCTCACCCTCGTCGCAGTGCTGTGGTGGATGGATGACCGAGCTATCGCTCTTCGAGCGGTGATTGCCGGCTCCAAATTGACGGTCCTTCTGATGATCTTCCTGGTTATTTTTCTGTTAGCCGCATTTGGCGTTCTGTTCGTCGGATTCCACCGCATCTTTTTTGAGGGCAGCACGTGGCTTTTCCCGCTCTCCGATACCTTCATCCGTCTCTACCCGGAACGTTTCTGGCGAGACATATTTGCCCTCCTCGCTGGCGTCACTGTGCTTCTCTCGTGGTTGATTGGCGGCATCGCCCGCTGGAGTTTGCGGGGGAAGTAAGGCACTACGCTCCGGATTTTAGTAATCTCGTTCTTTGAATGGGAGTGTTCTTCTTGCCGTGAACGAGATTCTTCGTCGCTCC
>CBDTTY010000056.1:0-13698 GCA_965363875.1 uncultured Anaerolineales bacterium | reverse complement strand
AACCCGCCCCTCCCTCACCCCTTTGGGGGATTTTAACGTCATCAAAGCAGTTTTCTTCGAATTCTTGTGTACTATACATAACAAAATGTGTTTCTTCAACCAAATGGCGTGCTATGGCCAATATCGACGCCCTAACCCTCGCACCCGAACAGACATCGAACGCATTGAGGCAATCACCAATCGCATACGCTGAAAAATTCCCTTTCATTCAACAATTTCCGTCAAGATCGCACCATTTGACACAAACCCGACCAATCTCCCTGTATACTAGATTCCAAGGAAATGTTTATCCCGGGAGTGCTGTATGCCCGCGTTCGCCACGATCGATTACCACGTGACTTCCCGCTGCAGCCAGGAGTGCCAATACTGCTGGGGACCGCAGGATTTCGATGAAACGGAAGTCGATTCCAAAACAGCCGCCGCAATCGTGCGCAGAATCGCCCAGAGCGGCGCCCAGCGCATCGTTTTCACCGGCGGTGACCCGATCCTCCGCCCAGACATCGGCATGCTCATCCGCCTGGCGAAACAGGAGGGGCTTGAGGTGGCGCTTTCAACGACCGGCGACGAGTTGACGCGCAGCTTCGTGCGCGGCTATGGCAGCTGGATCGATCTGATCTCGCTCCCCCTTGATGGCGCATCTGAGGAGGTGTCCAGCCGGACAAAAAAGGAAGGGCATTTCACGGCCATTATGAAGTGCCTGGATTTCCTGGCCGAATTCCCTACGATAGACGTGAAAGTCGCCACCCCCGTCACGCTCCACAACATCCACGACATCCCCGCCATCATCGCGCTGCTGGACGAGCGTGCAGCGCACATGCCCAATCACCTTTTCTACAACGTCTTCCAGGCTTATCCACGCGCCATGCAGCCTCAATCCTGGGACGATTTAGTTGTGAGCGATGATGATTTCCAGGCGCTAAAAGCCGATATCGAAGGCTCCCCACATTCTTTCAAGATCAACTGGCTGGACCATGATTCGCTGGACCGGCTCTATGTCATGGTCTTCCCGGATGGATCGCTGACGATACCCTCGGGTTCAGAGTATACAAACTACGGCCCTTTCCTCGAGATCAAGGATCTCGAAGAATTTCTTACGTCCACAGATTTCGATGCGCCCAAACACCTGCGGCACTCGAAAGGCTGGTCCAGGGATCGCAGGGAATAATCTCTACCTAATCGAGGTCCGCTCTATAAATAAAAAAAACGCCGCAGCCAATTAACAAGCTACGGCGTTGATGGCAAATATACAGACTTACTCGGCGCCTGCTTCCTGCGCGTGTGGGTCACCCCGTCGAACAAGGTAATCCTCAACCAGGAGTAGTTGATCGCCCGCTCTGCGAACGACCCCCAGCAAGTTGTCCATCGTGGAAACTTCTTCCAGTTGTTCATCGATGAACCAGCGCATGAAGCTCTGAGCGAGGTGATCGTTCTGTTTGATGGCCAGGTCCATAATATTGTTGATCTGGCTTGTAACCTCCAGTTCCCAATCCAGCGCAGCCTTCACCGCGTCTTCCGCTGAGTCAAGTGTTTGCGGCGTTGCATCAATCGCCGGGATCGATACTTCCCCGCCAGCCTCCAGAATATAATGCACGAATTTCAGCGCGTGCATGCGCTCCTCGTCTGATTGGCGGAAGAAGAAATCAGCCAACTCCGGGAGTTGCTCACTGTCAAAATAGGAAGCAATGATGATGTACTGGTTAGAAGCCGCAAGTTCGCTTCCAACCTGGGCGTTCATCGCCGCGGTTAACTCTTTGCTTATTAGCATCTTACTCTCTCCTTAAAATTATTAATCCACACCGGAACGGCGGGGGGTGATCTTACCGCCCGGTTGATCGGAAAATCTGATATTTTAACATTGGACCTTTAAGGTCCAACCCCCAAGTATTCTAACGCATAATGCGCATCGAGGTAGTTCGGATTGATTATTAAAGCCGTCCGAAAGTCCTCGATCGCTGCGCCCGCATCACCCAGCCTGTAGTAAGCCCAA
The DNA here is from genome assembly GCA_965363875.1 of uncultured Anaerolineales bacterium. Taxonomy (GTDB): domain Bacteria; phylum Chloroflexota; class Anaerolineae; order Anaerolineales; family E44-bin32; genus E44-bin32. The sequence goes on along the minus strand of CBDTTY010000056.1, from coordinate 11,711 downwards.
CCCTGCCACAGACGTGCTTCCTCGGCTTTCGCCGTGCGCTGGAGTGTCGCCTCCGTCAATGCAATTACGTCCTCTGTCCGACCTGAATGGAAATAGGCGATGTAGGGACCGAATTGGTAGCGGGTGAAGCGCCATGGCAGCCCCAGAATCAGCGCTGTGTCATATGCATCTGCTGCCTCTAGGTATCGCTCAAAGTACAACAAATTTGACCCCAGGTTAAACCAGGAGAATTCGTCCTCGGGATCAAGCTCTATCTCACGCTGTGCGCGAGCCAATGCCCGTTCGCGGTTCACATCTACATCTAAATCCGGACCCAATATTGCTTCGAGCGGCGCGGGATCTGCCACGGGGTAGACATACATGAACACGTGATTGAAGGCTTTCCAAGCCTCCTCAAGGTCGGTATATGTAATTTCCCGGTCTGGACCGATGAATGAGTCCTGACCCACAAAAACCTGTCGCGAATCGTCGTAACCTGTAAGCAGCATATAATGACCCGCCCAGCCGTTGTCAGGACCGTCGCTCACGATAACATACCCCTTTTCAACCACAACCGGGTACCCCATCGCCAAAAATCGCTTTAAGGTCTCGATCGTCCCGCCCACACGAAAATCAGCTTCCAACCAACCGGCTCGATTGCGAACGAAATAGATCATTTCTTCGATGTTGACGTTCTTGTCCCCGCGGTCAGGTTTAACTAGATCCGAGATCTCGAATTGATCTCCCTTCCAGCCAAAGAAGCGCAGGGCAATCGCCAGCGTCGCGGGTCCACAATTGTTCCAATCCTGCTTTTCCCACTCCGGTGAGGGGAGCATCACCGATTCCGGTAAAGGGATGGGTGTCGGCGCGGGGGTGGGACTCGGAACGCTCTGGACCACATCTGATGTCGGGGAAGGTACGGAGGTTGGCGGGGCTGTGATCACCGTTGCGCCGGATGGCGTCGGCAGCACGTCATGTGGAAATATCCACCCGCGAACGATTCCAAGGGCCGCATCGATGCGCCACTCGAGGTTGAATTTAACGCTCGGAATCTGATAGATCCCGGCAAGGAGCAGACCAGTTAATATCATACCAACAAGAAACCACATTATCCGTGAACGCATGGGTGGATTATATCAGCCCTCTTTGGTCCAATTCGGATTTATAAGAAAGATGCAAGTCCTTCACCTGTTCTAAAATCGAGAAATCACCATGCAAGAAAAATCTAAGTGGAAGTGGGGGCACGGCGGCAACCCAGCCCTTCACAGTCAAGATTTATCCACAAACCAACATCATCCTGCCTTAGAAGAGTCATAAGAATAATTTCCTGGTCGCCAAATAACCCATAAGGTGCTGTATACTCCAGGGTGGGATTCGTCTTGAACTTCAAGCGATGCAAGCTGGGGCCGAAGTGATGGCTCTTCACAACCGTAGCCATGACAAGTCCCGCCGATGGGCGCGATCATCGACGAATTATGGATAGAACATGCAACTAGAAACTGCGCTGTTGATAATCCCTCCAAAACCGGTTCAGGTCTTCAGTTTCCCGATCCGGGAGCAACACGATGCAGAATCCTTCGGCAACGTCCCTGCTCACATTACCCTGCTCTACCCCTTTGTCCCTCCGGAACAGGTTGAAACTGCAATTGAGGAGCTCAATCGCTTGTGCGCGGGGATTTCTCCCTTCGAGGTCACATTAGACCATTATGGGACGTTCAAAGGCGCGATATTCCTCGAGACCTCAGACCCGGAGCCGATCGTTCAGCTTCACCATCGACTTTCACAAGCCTTCCCTGAGTACCCGGTATACGGGGGCGAGCACGGGGCTGAACTTCATCCCCACCTCACTTTGGTCCGCTTTGATGATCCCGAGGAGGCAGAAAATATCGAGCTTCCTCCAGTTCCCTCGTTCAACTTTCCCGTCGATAAGATTCACCTCTACCTCGGCTCGATCGAACACGACACACCCTTCATCCCACGCGCCGTGATCCCGCTCGGAAAAACTACATGAGCCGTCTTGTTCTTTGGACGACTATGGGGTTTGCGGCTGCTTTCCCCTTCTCTGGGGATTGGAGTAATTCATGGACATAGCCATCGAGCTCATCAAAGAGATGCTTATCCCGGGCTCAACCGCGTTCCTCCTTCTTGGTCTCATCCTCGGAGTTTTCCTACTCTTCGTCGGTTGGAGAACCGAGAAGTGGGGAAGACGATGGCTGCTTTTCTTATCGATCTTATACGTGTTGCTCAGCATCCCACTCGCCGCCTCACTGCTCGAGCGCGGCTTGAGCGCAGGCTATGAAGCCATCAACTCTGCGGAAGAGTACGCAGACGTAGATACGATCGTGATCCTTGGCGGAGGCGGCGCCTCCTATCGGGCTGGGGAATTGGAAGTGAATTCCGTGAGCGAGTCGAGTGCGCTGCGGGCGATGGAGGGCGCTCGCTTGTATCAGATGCTCGATGACCCAATTGTGATCGTCTCCGGCGGCACCAACCTGAGAAGCGGCCTGCTCACGCCTGAGAGCAAACCGATGCGCGATGCTCTTGTGGATCTGGGTGTGCCAAGCCACAGGATCCTGCTTGAGTCGGATTCCTCTAACACGCACGACCAGGCGCTCAACGTCCCGCCGATGCTCATCGCGGCTGGCAGTGAACGCTTTATCCTCGTCACCTCACCAACACACATGCGTCGGGCGTATTTCTCCTTTGTGGAGCAAGGCTTGGAGCCTATTCCGGCAATATCCGCTCCACGCTCCGACACAAGCAGCTTCTCATCGAACAGCGTCGTGCCTGATCTTGGGGCGCTGGCTGTAAGCCAATCCGCTCTGCGAGAATGGATGGGCTTGATTTACTACACGTTACGGGGTTGGATATAACAGAATTCTCAGCCATAGAGGTCCAGGCCGCATCTTCAAGCAATCTGGAAAATTGCATATAATTGACCTTCCATACCGATAAATCTAGGTTCCCTTCCAACCTTGTGGGAGTTCGACAGATGCCCGATCTAACACCCTGGGAAACACTGAAACGCACGCTTTTACTCGACCGTTCACCCTGGATGCAGGTTTTCGAAGATGCTGTCCGTCTTCCAGACGGACGCGTCATCGAGGGGTACTTGCGCCTGGAGACTACCGGATACGTGATGATTGTTCCCGTGAGAACCGACGCTCATATTGGGCTTGTTCGCTCCTACAAGCGCGGGGTTGATGGGGTTGATATCCAACCGCCGGCGGGGATACTCGAGCAGGGGGAGGACCCATTAGAGGCCGCGAAGCGCGAGCTCAAGGAGGAGCTCGGCTGCATGGCTACAACCTGGGTTGAACTCGGAGAGGTCGTCCTGAGCGGGAATTACTTCGCGGGATATGCCCACTTCTTTCTAGCAACCGGATGCCGGGAGGTCGCCGAACCGGATTCCGGCGATCTAGAGGAGCAGGAGGTCATTTGGCTCCCGCTTGAGGAGGCTCGCCGAAGCTGGTCTGAAGGTGGTTTTCGCCAGGTCGGTGCAGTGGCGGCGCTCGGACTGGCGTTCCAGCAGATCGATAAAGTTGGGATCAAGTAAAATCTTCGCCACTCAAGGAATAGTCCGTTGACAGAACGAAACCTCGAACGAGCCGCGCTGCGCGGCGAACCATCCTACATTTGGCGCGCCGGTCAGGAACGCCGCCTGCGTATGATTCTGACCGGAGCAGATGGCCGCGAATCTGGTGTTGTCTTAGACGACGGCTGCGGTGTGGGCGAATATATGACCCGCTTCGCCGAACATACATCCCACATATATGGCTTGGAATTCGACCCCGATCATGCTTATTCTGCCTCAAAGCTGGGGCATAAAGTCCTACAGGGAGCCGGCGAGCGTCTCCCTTTTCGCGACGAAACCTTCGACCTCGTCCTATCCCATGAGGTGCTTGAACACGTAGAAAACGATCGGGCTGCGCTCGAGGAGATCGTTCGTGTGCTGCGTACTCCCAAACCAGGATCGTTGGGCGGAGGCAGGCTCATTCTCTTTGTCCCTAATCGCGGCTACCCGTTCGAAACCCACGGCATCTATCTACACGGCCGGTACCACTTCGGGAATATCCCTCTGGTCAATTATCTCCCCCGCCGGTTTCGCGATCGACTCGCACCACATGTGCGCGTCTATACCCGCGGAGACCTCGAGCGGCTATTCCACGGCCTACCTATCAAGATTGTTCACACGAAAAGAATTTTTGGGGCTTACGACAACATCATCGCCCGCTGGCCGAGAGCGGGGAAGCTATTGCGCACTCTCCTCCAGGCGATGGAAGCGACTCCCTTACGAGTTTTTGGTTTGTCTCATTTCTGGGTTATCGAAAGGATTAATTAACGCTCAATCATCCCCCGGCGATGCAGATATTCCCCCAACCGGGGCATACTCCAACCGGTTTAACCTATCCGACCTCAACCCGCCCTTACATGCCCGATTTCCTGGATATCGACAGGCACACCTTCAATCTCCGACGGGACAAAATCCTCAGGCGCTAATTGAGCTCGAGGCACCTTGCGGGTGACCATCACGACCAGAACCACCTCGTCGGTTGGTTCCCCGGCGCGCATGCGCAGCCCCACGCCCACCCCCATCACGTTGGCTTTTTGAAGCAATTCTTCCTCGTGCTTTTCCTTAACCACCATTACTTTTTGGTAAGACTCTATTGGCCTTGTCTCAAATTCTGAGGGAGTTGTCATAAGGTCACATCCAGACAATCCAGAACGGATTGGATTGGATTGTGCAATGTGGCTTGATCGGAACCCGCAAATAACAAACCGACCGCCTGCATAGACTCCCCGGCCACGAGAAGAGAGCCGGAATCGCCCGGCTGCGACATCGCAGTCGTCACAATCTGATTTTCAAAACGCGCGCTTCGATCACCGTAGTCAATGGTGACGGTCGCATCTAAGACCATAATCTGTCCCGTCGTCAGCCCCGTTGTTCTGCCGGATTTTCGTACGCGCATGCTGAGCATCGCCGGGAGAATACCGCTTATCGCTCCGATCTCCAAAATCTCATCGAGAACTTCCCGGTCGTTTACCGGTCTGGCAATGGCGGCGTCGACCTGATTTGTCGCCTGTGGGTCACTCCAGTAGGCTTGCACTTTATGCTTGGATCCCAGCAACTTCGCCATCTCATTGCCAAATCTAACATAGGTTTCGGCTGCGCTGCAATCGACTGGGCCATGATTGAAGCGGATCGGGAAGAAGCGTTCCAGTGTAGCGAAAGTGTCTTTCTCTTCCCTGCCGCCATCCACCGCACCTGGCTGCAGGATTGGATCTCCTTGTTGTCCTTGATTGTTATTAGCCAAGACGTGATTATTCGAGAGAATCAAGCGCGTACCTGTTGTCCGGTCGCGGACAACCACGCCTAGCGTCCCGGCGGTAATCTTATAATGCCCCAAACTTACCCCCCCAAGAGCTGGACGCCAACGGTCGGTGCGCTCTTGTTGGGCACGCAGGAACCCAACCTGGATGACATCCGTAGAGATCCCATCGACTTCTACGGGCACCAACGCTGAGGGATCAAGACCGGCTTGAGGGATCTTCTGACTCACCATCGCAATGACACAAAGATCTCCAAGCTGTTTCCCATTCCGGGTTTTATACCCCGTTCCCACACCAAGCACATTGGGCTTCGCCAGGATGGATTCCTTGTGACGCTCTTTAACTTCGGCTACCTGTCTGCGCTCCCACATGCTCATTCTCCTCGGTTTGACCAAGATGCCGTATATTCCAGTATACGCTGGGAAGTGCAAATTCCGTGCCTATGAATAATTGGGGCGCATTAAATTTGTAGGGGGGCCACCTGTTCTCTATTCGTATTCATAACCTGTAGGGGCACGGCAATGCCGTGCCCCTACTCCAGGTGGGTTGAAATCCGAGTGCACACATAGATGTGCCCAGAAAATATAAATCTAAGGGGCTGCTCTTATTAGAAAGCCCCACGTGTTCGACTCAGACCTCGAGGCGGGGATTTGCCCGCCTCAATTATTCCTCATTGAATTCCGGAATATGGAGGATAACCTCGGAAGATACTACATGTGAATCGCGTGACCTTCTGCATGATGAGCAGCTTCCATCACAACTTCACTCAGAGTCGGGTGGGCATGGACGTTGCGAGCGATCTCTGCAGTCGTGAGTTCCATCCTCTGCGCCAGAGTGAGTTCCGGCAGGAGTTCGGTTACTTCCGGCCCGATCATGTGCGCACCCAGGATCTCTCCGCATTTTGCGTCCGTCACGATCTTGACCCATCCGCCGTAATCCCCCAAGCCTAACGCCTTTCCACTCGCCTGGAATGGAAAACGTCCAGTTTTTATCTCGACACTGCGCTCTGCCGCTTGCGCCTCGGTTAGCCCAAATGATGCGACCTGCGGCTGGCAGTACGTTGCCCGCGGCATCATCTCGTAATCCAGGGTTGTCGTATCGACGCCAGCGATATTCTCAGCGCAGATGATCCCCATCGCAGAGGCGACATGGGCGAGCATGAGCTTGCCGGTGACGTCGCCGATCGCCCAGATTCCAGCGGTGGGCGTCGCCATGCGTTCATCGATCTCAGGGAAGCCGCGCTCGTCCAACTTCACTCCACCGGCTTTAAGATCCAGATCCTTGGTGTTCGGCCGGAAGCCCATTGCCAGAAGCGCTTGCTCGGCTTCAAGAGTCTGCTCACCGTCCGATCCAGAAACGGTGACTTTCACTTTCGTCTTCAGCCGTTCAATCCCCTCGACTTTCGTCCCTGCCAGAACTTTTATACCCCGTTTACTAAATGCTTTCGTGAGCTCCCTGCTTACTTCCTCATCCTCCAACGGAGCGATGCGCGGCAGCATTTCCACCAGCGTCACATCCACACCATAAGCGCTCCAGATCGTTGCGAACTCGAGCCCGATTGCTCCCGCCCCAATAATCACCACGGATTCCGGCAGATGCTCCTGCAGAATCGCGTCTCGGTAGGACAGAACCCGGTCCCCATCTGCTTCCATCCCCGGGATAACCATCGGTGAAGCGCCTGTCGCCAGCACGATGTCCGTTGCCGTTAACGTCGTGGTTTCACCCTCCTCATTTTTCACAGTGATTGTTTTAGGTCCGGTGAAAGCAGCACGCCCCATGTGGACATCTACCCCATTCTTTTTCATTAGAAATCCGACGCCCTTAGCCAGCCGCCCGGAGACTCTGCGGCTTCGCTTAACCGCCGCGCCGTAATCCAGAGTCAAGCCATCAACTTTAAATCCGAATTCGTTCCCCCGCTCCCGCAGCGTGTGGGCAACTTCGGCGTTCTTCAACAAGGCCTTTGACGGGATACAGCCGACGTTCAGGCAAACCCCGCCTAGAAACTCCCTCTCAATAATGGCTGTCCTTTTGCCCAATTGGGCAGATCTGATCGCACAGACGTAGCCGCCGGGTCCAGCGCCGATGACGATGACATCGTATTCCGTCATTAAAAAAACCTCCCGAAACTTATGCTCGTTATTCTAACCCATGACTGCGTAAAAACGCTCAGTTGCTCGGCCACCCACTCAACTTTGAGGAGATATAAAAAAACCGGGTATCGAGTACCCGGTTCAAATAGCGCTCTGACGTCTGATCAAGCTGCTCGAGCTGAGATGGGCTCCTCGATCACCGTGGGAGTTTGTATTTCGAGATACTGCTGAACATCCTCAAGTGCCTGCTGATAAATGCTTATGAGTTCCAGGTCTGAGCCTTTGTAACGCCGCAGGCTTTGTTTTGAACACACTTTGCAGCCACGCATCGCCCGGTATGAATCGGTTTCACAACTCAAACATCCGTCAAGCCGAATCATCATCAAAGAGAACGCTAAGACTTCAATGTCGCCTTCGGGAAGGTTGGAAACGCGCTCGACTAGCGCACACCATTCATCCCCACGCGAGTGCTGTAAATTTGAAATCACATGCACTGGAAAGAGCAATTCGTTGTCCGCATACATAGAGGTCGCGACTCCTGATGGTGGATTGATGGATACGATTGCTATTCTTTCCTCATTGTAGATTCGGGGGAATCCTCAGGGCAGAGTACTTTAGTACCAAGAGGTTGATCACCTTCACGGACGATCCAATCGACTTTCGTTTCAGGCCAATTTGGCTGTCGATTGGGTGATCGCAGTTGCAGAGTTGGAATTATTACGGGTAAATCGATGGTGGTGTTGCCACCCCCACGGCAAACGAGCAACCCTATCAGGCGCCGCCCGCACCATAGAGCTCAGCGTCGGTGGGTGTCCGCCCTGAAGGATCATAGACGTAAACCCAGGTTCCTTCCTCCGCCCAGTTGTAGATCCAATGAGAGTCGAAAGGCGACATATTTACACAGCCATGGGAGCGAGGGTAGCCATAGCCATTGTGCCAGTATGATCCATGGATGGCCCGCGACTGATCGTAATACAGTATCCAGGGAACATCCTCGAGGTAGTAAAAATCCGAGTGGTCAGCAGTAAACGATCCCGCCATGGGATCGGCCTCAAGTTTTTCATATATCTGGAAAACTCCAGGCTGCGTCCACCAGCCATCCAGTCCCGTTGAGATGAGTGTCGCGAACACCAATTGTCCTTGTTCATAGACTGTCATTGTTTGCTCGTAGAGGTCAATCGAAATCCAGCGATCGGATTCGACCCCCTCGGGACGCGTTCCGTCTGGGATTACTTTTGCTATCCTGCGCTGCTCGATCCACTCATCCGGACCGATTTGATACCACACCCAACCATTTACCTCCCGGGAATCGGACACATAGACCATCTGAAAGCGTTCGACCGTACGACCGGTTTTAGGCTGGTCCAGCCCTGGTTCTCGACTTGTTTCTGTGTGGGTGAGCACCCATGCAAAGGTCTGACTTGGTGTACGAGAGAAAGCCATGCCCTTATAGGATGGTGTTGTGAGACGAGCCATGCCGTCCCCGCGGACATAGACGCCAGGAACAATCATGTAGGCTACGGCATTGTCCTGATCATAGCGTTCGATCCATGAGAAAAATACAAAACCGGGTTCAATAACCCGATATGGATTCTGCCCTTTTAATGCATCCTGCAAGCTGGTATAGAGAGGCGTTCCATCCTTACTTTTTGACTGCACGTAGTAAAAAGGCAGGTCACCCAGGGACTCATCGAGCCGCACAAGCGGGAGCGGTCGTTGTGGAAGAAGCCCTTTGCTTGCCAGCTCATTGAGTTCTGCTCGCTCACCCTGCGGTCTGCAACGCTCAGGGAATCTCAATTGAAAGAGGACAGGACACACCGGGCTATGGGCTTCCACGACACCATCTACGCCGTCCGGAGAACCTGCCTGTGCAGGCAGCGCGCTTAACCCCATGAACAGGACGCTAATAAGAATTCCCAGAGCTGTTTCCAGACGCAATTTCGCCATAATTGGATACCTTAGGTCGAGAATTATAACCAGCAAACGCGCAGATGTCACTGCTCCTGACATCCCAGAGTGACGATGTCTGTAAGATGCTTGCTATTAAAATAAAGTGGATCGACGGGCAATTCCATCGATCCACTTACGCTCGTAGGTTTGCCAGATCTACTTATGCTCCAGGACCTCGGCAGTCAATCGCTCGAGGAAGGCTTCAATCGACATTGCCCCTAAATCCTCTCCTGAACGCATCCTCACGGCAATCTGCTCGGCTTCCGCTTCACGATCCCCGACGACGAGCATATAGGGGATCTTCTGGAGCTGAGCGTCGCGGATCTTGGCGTTCATACGCTCGCCGCGTTGGTCAACATCGACTCGCACACCGCCGTCCCGTAATTGGGCAGCTACCTTTTCGGCGTACTCAACGTGCCTATCCGCGATCGGTATCAGAGTCGCCTGTATCGGCGCCAGCCAGATGGGGAATGCCCCAGCGAAATGCTCAATCAACACCCCCATGAAACGCTCCATGGATCCAAATAAGGCACGATGGATCATATAGGGTCGATGTTCCTGACCATCCTCGCCAATGTAAGCCATATCAAAACGGTCAGGGAGAATGAAGTCAAACTGAATCGTACTCAGCTGCCATTCCCGTCCGAGGGCGTCGTTCAACTTTAAATCGATCTTCGGCCCGTAGAAGACGGCTTCACCCTCATCGATCTCATAGGGGACACCGACGCGTTCGAGTGAATTGCGCAGCGCCTCCGTTGGTTCCTCCCAATCTTCTGGTCTCCCCGCTGCCTTCTCAGGGTTTCTCGTCGAGAGATACGCCTGAAAATTCTCAAAGCCGAAAGCCCGCAGGATATTCAGACTGAAATCGAGAACGCGGTCGATCTCCTCTGGCATCTGGTCCGGTCGGCAGAACAGGTGCGCGTCATCCTGAGTGAAGCCACGGACGCGCAGCAGGCCATGAAGGACACCGCTCCGCTCGTAGCGATACACTGTACCCCACTCGGCGTACCGCAGCGGAAGATCACGATACGAGCGCGTACGACTCTTGTAGATTTGGACGTGGAAGGGGCAATTCATCGGTTTCAGGTAATACTGCTGCCCTTCAATATCCAGCGGCGCGTACATCCCCTCTTGATACCAGTCAAGATGACCGCTCGTCTCCCATAGCTGTGCTTTTCCGATATGGGGTGAGTAAACGAATTCATACCCCCCCCGTTCGTGTTCTTCGCGGGCGTAGTCCTCAGCGAGCTTACGCACCATGCCGCCCTTCGGATGCCACAGGACCAAGCCTGGACCAACCGCCTCGTTCACACTGTAGAGATCGAGTTCTTTCCCCAAGCGGCGGTGGTCGCGTTTCTTCGCCTCTTCCAGCTTCCACAGGTACTTGTCAAGTTCGTCTGCTGACGCCCACGCCGTGCCGTAGATGCGCTGCAGCATGGGACGTCTCTCATCTCCGCGCCAATAAGCGCCGGCGACATTGAGCAGCTTGACGGCTTTTGGATTAATTTTTTTCGTGCTCTCTACATGCGGTCCGCGGCAGAGGTCTGTGAAGCTATCGTGCGTATAGATGGATATCTCCGGCTTTTCTTCGATCGGCTCTCCGTATTCGTCCAACCCTCCGGCATCCAGACCTTCGATGAGTTCGATTTTATACGGTTGATCGGCGAATCGTTTTTGAGCATCTTCTGCGGAAAGAACCTCACGCTGGAATTCGAAATCGCCGGCGATGATTTCTTCCATCCTGGCTTCGACGCCCTCGAGGTCCTCCGGGGTTAGTGGGCGCGGCAGATCGAAGTCATAGTAAAAGCCGTCTTCAATCGGGGGGCCAATGGCGATCTTCGCCTCTCCCGGGAACATCTCCATCACGGCCTGGGCCATGATGTGCGCCGTGGAGTGCCGGATGCGGTACAACTCCGATTCCTCATAATGTGCTTTCTTACCCTTTGCCATTTCGAACCTCCTTAACCCTTTCGCATTTAAAACAAAATTTCCCGCCCTCTGGGGCGGGAGCACTAGCTCACACGGTTCCACCCAGATTGACCCATGGTGGGTCATCTCTGACAGCCGTTAACGGTGCTGCTCCGTTCGCCATACTCGGCCTGTTATTAGCCTTTCCGGTTTCCGCTCGCGGGTGGTTTTCGTCGGCCCATTTCTGGAGGGGACTCTCAATCCAAGATCCCCATTCCCTGTCAGACCTGATACCGAGTACTCGTCCCGGTCCTTGCGTTTAGGGTATTCTATTGGACTTCATTATAACGATGCACGATCGATTGTCAACCACATTGTACATCCCATGAGCGTTGCTAAGATTGATCTGAGGGAGCAGAATGTAGGCTGATTGAAAGTGTTACCTATGTGTCC
>CBDTTY010000055.1:0-13783 GCA_965363875.1 uncultured Anaerolineales bacterium | reverse complement strand
TGGCTACCCAGCGATGCCGTTGGCACGACAACTGGCACACCAGAGGTCTGTCCACTCCGGTCCTCTCGTACTAGGAGCAGCTCCTCTCAAATTCCTTACGCCCACAGCGGATAGAGACCGACCTGTCTCACGACGGTCTGAACCCAGCTCACGTACCGCTTTAATGGGCGAACAGCCCAACCCTTGGGACCTTATACAGCCCCAGGATGCGATGAGCCGACATCGAGGTGCCGAGCCTTGCCGTCGATGTGAACTCTTGGGCAAGACTAGCCTGTTATCCCCGGGGTAGCTTTTATCCGATGAGCCACGGCCCTTCCACTCGGTACCGTGGGATCACTAAGCCCGACTTTCGTCTCTGCTCGACGTGTATGTCTCGCAGTCAAGCTCCCTTATGCCTTTACACTCTATGGCTGGTTTCCATTCAGCCTGAGGGAACCTTTGGGCGCCTCCGCTACCTTTTAGGAGGCGACCGCCCCAGTCAAACTACCTACCAGGCACTGTCCCCCTGCCGGATAACGGTCAGGGGTTAGGACTCAAACTTAGCAAGGGTGGTATTCCACGGTCGGCTCCACCGAAGCTAGCGCTCCAGTTTCACAGCCTCCCACCTATGCTAGACAAACTAAGCCCGAATGCAATGCCAAGCTATAGTAAAGCTCCACGGGGTCTTTTTGTCCTACTGCGGGTACGCGGCATCTTTACCGCGACTTCAATTTCGCCGGGTCCCTCGTTGAGACAGTGCTCCAGTTGTTACACCATTCGTGCGGGTCGGAACTTACCCGACAAGGAATTTCGCTACCTTAGGACCGTTATAGTTACGGCCGCCGTTCACCGGGGCTTCAGTTCTAAGCTTCGCTCCCCGAGGGGAGCTAACCCTTCCCTTTAACCTTCCGGCACTGGGCAGGTGTCAGCCCCTATACATCGCCTTGCGGCTTTGCAGAGACCTGTGGTTTTGTTAACCAGTCACCAGAGCCATTTCACTGTGGCCTCCCCTTGCTCCATCAGTATTAATTTCACATAAGGAGGCGCCCCTTCTCCCGAAGTTACGGGGCCAATTTGCCTAGTTCCTTAACGAGGGTTCTCCCGTTCGCCTTGGTATACTCTACCCGTCTACCAGTGTCGGTTTGCGGTACGGTCACCCAGGTTTCATCGCTTAGAGGTTTTTCTTGGCAACAAGGCTCAACCACTTATGCCTCAAGGGCTCGGCATCGCGCCTCGGCTCAGTCCGTGGATTTGCCTGCGGACCTCAACACCTACACGCTTACCACCTGCACAACCAATCGCAGGCTGGCCTACCTCGTTGCGTTACCCCATCGCTCCACCTAGGTGGTTCCGGAATATTAACCGGATGTCCATCACCTACGCCTTTCGGCCTCGGCTAAGGACCGACTAACCCGACGCGGATTGACCTTCCGTCGGAAACCTTAGACTTACGGCGAACACGGTTCTCACGTGTTTTACGCTACTCATGCCGGCATTCTCACTTCTGCCCGCTCCAGTCGTCCTTTCGGTCGACCTTCAGTGCAGACAGAACGCTCCCCTACCGCCCCTGTCATCCGCAGATGACAGAGACCCATGGCTTCGGTGCTGAACTTAGCCCCGTTACATTATCCGCGCAGGATCGTTTGACCAGTGAGCTGTTACGCACTCTTTAAAGGATGGCTGCTTCTAAGCCAACCTCCTGGCTGTCTCAACAATCCCACATCGTTTCCCACTTAGTTCAGACTTAAGGACCTTAGCCGATGGTCTGGGCTCTTTCCCTCTCGACCATGAAACTCATCTCCCACGGTCCGACTGCCACGCTCTGGAGTACTGGCATTCGGAGTTTGGTTGGGTTTGGTAAGCGATAAGCCCCCGAGCCCATCCAGTGCTCTACCTCCAGTACTAAACGCGTGACGCTAGCCCTAAAGCTATTTCGGGGAGAACAAGCTATCTCCAGGTTCGTTTGGCATATCACCTCTACCCACAGCTCATCCCAAGCTTTTGCAACAGCTAAAGGTTCGGGCCTCCACGAGTGTTTAGACTCGCTTCACCCTGGCCATGGGTAGCTCACCTGGTTTCGTGTCTAATCCTTGCGACTCAACGCCCTATTCAGACTCGCTTTCGCTACGGCTCCGGGTGTTTCTCCCTTAACCTCGCCACAAATATTAACTCGCCGGCTCATTCTCCAAAAGGCACGCCGTCAGGCCTAGCGGCGCATCACCCGGTTTCCCGGGGACACAGACCCGCCATTAGCCCTCCGACTGCTTGTAAGCGCACGGTTTCAGATTCTATTTCACTCCCCTAACAGGGGTTCTTTTCACCTTTCCCTCACGGTACTTGTTCACTATCGGTTGCCAAATGTATTTAGCCTTGGAGAGTGGTCTCCCCAGCTTCCCACCGGATTAGCGTGCCCGGTGGTACTCAGGAACTCAGCGGGAGTCGGACGGCTTTCGCTTACGGGACTAGCACCCTCTATGGTAGGCTTTTCAACACCATTCTGCTAGCCATCCGATTTCTAACTCCCATACGCTGGTCCTACAACCCCAATCCGGCAAGCCGGACTGGTTTGGGCTGATCCGCGTTCGCTCGCCACTACTAGCGGAATAATCTCTTTTCCTCTGGGTACTAAGATGTTTCAGTTCCCCAGGTTCCCCTCCCTAAGCTTATGTATTCAGCAAAGGGATGACGTCGGAGACTTGCGTCCCGACGCCGGGTTTCCCCATTCGGACATCCCCGGGTCGCAGCCTGTACACGGCTCACCGAGGCTTATCGCAGTGTTCCACGTCCTTCTTCGGCATTTGGCACCAAGGCATTCACCGTACGCCCTTAGTAGCTTAACACAACGTGATGCGGAGAAATTGACGTTCTTCTCTTTCTTTCTTTTATATCGGCTATTCGGTTGTTAAGGTGCTGTTCTGACGACCCTTCCAGCGGCTCGCCGCTGGTCTCGGCCGCCCAACCGGTTCATCCATCTTCTTGAGTGAACCGCCTCGGAGGTCGAGTTATTTACGCGCTGTGGCCCGGCACACCGCCGGGCCACGAAAGACCACATGCGAATTGTGCTCGGCTTTTCCTATTCAATTCCGGAGTTGCTGTTTCTCGCCAAATCCGTTTTCACTCTCATTCGCGTACAGGTGGAGATGAGGGGACTCGAACCCCTGACTTCTGCCTTGCAAAGGCAGCGCTCTCCCAGCTGAGCTACATCCCCATCATCTGGTATAAGCCTGCACTGCAGTGGGCCTTTCAGGATTCGAACCTGAGACCTTTCCCTTATCAGAGGAACGCTCTAACCAACTGAGCTAAAGGCCCAAACGGACCTTAACCGCTGATGAGTGATAGGAAGCCTAAACCTTGAGACCGGACGCCTCATCACCGCGTGAGAGGCGATTTTCCGGTATTTGGAGTAGAGCTCAGACCCGCAGGTCGTCGCTCAGATCTCCCTTTAGAAAGGAGGTGATCCAGCCGCACCTTCCGGTACAGCTACCTTGTTACGACTTCGTCCCAGTCACCAGCCCCACCTTGGGCGATTCCTTCCTTGCGGTTAGGTCATCGACTTCAGGTGTTGCCAGCTCCCATGACGTGACGGGCGGTGTGTACAAGGCCCGGGAACGTATTCACCGCAGTATAGCTGTCCTGCGGTTACTAGCAACTCCGACTTCATGCAGGCGGGTTGCAGCCTGCAATCCGAACTGAGACCGGCTTTGGAGGATTGGCTCCGCCTCGCGGCTTCGCGACCCATTGTACCGGCCATTGTAGCGTGTGTGTAGCCCTGGATATAAAGGCCATGCTGACTTGACGTCATCCCCACCTTCCTCCGGCTTTATACCGGCAGTCCCGTATGACACTTGTAACATACGGCAAGGGTTGCGCTCGTTACCGGACTTAACCGGACACCTCACGGCACGAGCTGACGACAGCCATGCAGCACCTGTGCGAACTCCCCGAAGGGTCGGTCCGCTTTCACTTCCCTACCACTCGCATGTCAAGCCCGGGTAAGGTTCTTCGCGTTGCATCGAATTAAACCACACGCTCCGCTGCTTGTGCGGGCCCCCGTCAATTCCTTTGAGTTTTAACCTTGCGGTCGTAGTCCCCAGGCGGCAGACTTATCGCGTTAGCTACGGCACTGACAGTGTTTAAACTGCCAACACCAAGTCTGCATCGTTTACAGCTAGGACTACCGGGGTGTCTAATCCCGTTTGCTACCCTAGCTTTCGCGTCTGAGCGTCAGGGTCAGCCCAGGAGGCCGCCTTCGCCACTGGTGTTCCTCAGGATATCTACGCATTTCACCGCTACACCCTGAATTCCACCTCCCTCTACTGCCCTCAAGTCAGGTAGTTTCGAACGGCCTCTCCCAGTTGAGCCGGGAGCTTTCACGTCCGACTTACCTAACCGCCTACACGCGCTTTACGCCCAGTAAATCCGGATAACGCTCGCCTCCTACGTTTTACCGCGGCTGCTGGCACGTAGTTAGCCGAGACTTATTCCTGGGGTACCGTCCTTCCTCTTCCCCCAGAAAAGCGCTTTACAACCCGAAGGCCTTCATCGCGCACGCGGCGTTGCTGCATCAGGCTTTCGCCCATTGTGCAATATTCCCTACTGCTGCCACCCGTAGGTGTCTGGTCCGTGTTTCAGTTCCAGTGTGGGGGACCACCCTCTCAGGTCCCCTACCCGTCATAGCCTTGGTAGGCCATTACCCTACCAACTAGCTGATGGGCCGCAGGCCCCTCCCAAAGTGGATTGCTCCTTTGCTCCATGGTCCTCTAACACCATGGAGAACATGGGGTATTAGCTCCAGTTTCCCGGAGTTGTCCCCCGCTTCGGGGCAGGTCACCTACGTGTTACTCACCCGTTCGCCACTAGGACACCTTCGTACGAATACAAAGGGCCTCGTTCGACTTGCATGTATTAGGCACGCCGCCAGCGTTCATCCTGAGCCAGGATCAAACTCTCCATAGAGATTTTGAACCACATCCGAAGATGTGTGTTAGATCCATTTTCGACCGGACTCAAGGTCATTTTTCTGTCGTTTTACTTACAGGGTTTCCTATCACTCTTCAGTTGTTAAGGTACTTTGCTTCGAGCGGACGAAATCCTACCACCCGCCCCAACCAGTGTCAAGGGCACTAGGCGTAAAACGCCGATGTTCAACAACTCAACATCGACGAGGCTGGCCGACTTCTCAACCCGCACTTTTAGCCTGTGCTGCACTTAACTATTTGGTTTTCCAGGTCTTCCAAGAAACTTGGCGAGACCGTGAGCTTTATTGGCCCTATTTTAAGGCCCCGGGAACAGAATGTCAAGGGAAAGACCCAAAACCATCCGGGGCTCTCACCACCTTGCCAGGCCAAACGACCGCTGCCAGCGCAATAGCAATCCTGGAAAACCTGTGGTAGGAGTCCAAATAATTCCTATATCTCGGATCTCCCGCGAAGCGCCTGAGATAGCGTTGTGATATCCGCGTATTCGAGGTCGCCTCCAGAGGGCAGGCCGCGCGCCAAGCGCGTGATGCGCACCTCGCCCCCCTCCATACTCTGCTTGATGTACATCGCCGTGGCTTCACCCTCCAACGTAGGATTGGTGGCGATGATCAATTCCTGAATCGCCCCACCTTGAAGGCGGCCCATCAACTCCGCGATGCGCAGGTCATCTGGTCCGATGCCATCGATCGGGGAGAGCGCTCCATGAAGAACATGATAGCGGCCCGAGTACTCACCCGTCCGTTCGAGGGCGAGAACGTCAAGCGGCTCCTCAACCAAACAGATCTTCGATGAGTCGCGGTTGGCGTCACTGCAGATCAGACATGGATCGGCATCGTTGCTGGTGATGTTGAAGCAAAGCGAGCAGAAGCGAGTATGAGTCCGCATTTCCCGCAGCGCCTCCGCCAGTTCCAGACTTTCACCTTCTGGAGCCCGCAGGAGGAAATAGGTCAGGCGCGATGCAGTCTTCGGGCCAATGCCCGGCAGGCGGGCGAATGCCTCTATGAGCCGCTCTACCGGCTTAGGCGCCGCGGATCTCACGCGCCTCCCCCCAACTGCCCCAGTCCACCTGCCAGAGGGCCAAGCTGTTTTGCAGCCAGAGCTTGTGATTCACGGACCGCCTGGTTAATAGCCAGGAGGATCAGATCCTGTATCATCTCAATATCACCGGCTTCCAGAAGATCGGGGGCGATATCCACCTCGCGGCATTCCTGCGTCCCACTCATCACCAGCCGCACAGCGCCGCCGCCCGTTGTGACCTCAACGGTCAGTTCCCCAAGATCTTCCTGTGCCTGAACGAGCTTCGCTTGAAGCTCCTGGACTTGCGCCATCATGTTTTTACCGAAGGCGGAACTCCCTTTACCTTTTCCCATTTAACCCTCTCAATTTAATACTCGTAGGCGCCCTTTATCCGGGCGATCTCGCAGGTGTTATTTAAGGAACATCATGGTCGATGCGGGGACGGAACGAAACCAGAGCCTCTATGCCTCCGGAGGCCACTTTTCCACTTCGACGACATGTGCACCCAATTCGCGAATTGCAGTTGAAACCATCCCGCCATCTTCCATTGGCGGAGGTTGTTTATCCACAGGATCTCCCGGGTTCCATGACTCGCTCAAAATGCAGCGAAGACCGAGCTTTCCACCACAGACTTCCTCCAAGGCGCTAACAGCGATTTGCAGGTTGTGATCCTTCTCCATCTTGTCTCGGAGGAGATCGCTGCCGAAACCAATAATGAGCACACCTCCCTCGAGGTTTAACGGGCGGCAGGAATTCAACAAAGCCTGAACGCGTGGATCGTGACGCCTGGCGGCTTGAAGGACATCCCGCCAACGGCTGACGATGATCTCAAAACTCAACTTCCCCTCGATCGGGACAGGAGCCGGGTTGGACTTTTGCTCACTGTTTTGCACCCGCGGTGCCGGTTTTGGCGATTTAGGATTAGCCTTCGCCTTGGCAGATTTTGGATTTTGCACTGGTTCTGTCTGCGGAGGAGTCCTCGATTGCGGATTTTCGCCCTGCGTCTCCCCCGCCACAATAAAAGCTAATTCAAGAGGCAGTGATGTCTGCCATGTGGTCTTCCGTTCTGTCGCGGCGCGGTTGAAAGCGTTGATCCCTGCGAGTAGCCGCTCAAGCGGCATCTTCTCCGACAAGGTATGCATCTCCGCCCGAGTCTCGGTTGTGGCTTCAACTAATTTTTCGTTCCCCATCTTGATGAGCAGTAACCCGCGTAAGTAATCTACAACCTGACGAGCGAACTGTCTTGGGTCAGCCCCACCATCCAGGGTTTCGTTGATCAGACTCAGACCCTCGCCTATATTGCCAGCAACCAAAGCGGCCACAACACCGCGTACCGCCTCGCTTGCCGCGGTGCCCAGCACCGTCTCCGCGTAATCCAATGTCACACGCTCGCCCGTTGAGCTGAGTTGGTCCAGCAATGAGATCGCATCGCGCAAGCTACCCGTCGCTTGTCTCGCAATCAGCTCGAGCGCCGCATCCTCGATGTTAAATTCTTCCTCCTCAATCTTAGGTAGAAGATAGTCCAGGATGGTCGCAACCGGTATCTGCCGGAACTCATGGCGTTGGCAGCGTGAGAGAACAGTCGCCGGAATCTTATGCACTTCTGTTGTGGCAAGAATGAAGATGGCATGCGCCGGCGGTTCTTCCAATGTCTTTAACAGCGCATTGAAAGCCGCCGTTGAGAGCATGTGGACCTCATCGATGATGTAAACCTTATAACGCCCACGGTTGGGTGAAAAGCTGATCTTATCTCTCAGTTCACGGATATCGTCTACGCTGGTGTTGGAAGCAGCGTCGATCTCGATCAGATCGAGAAAGCTACCCTGTGCTACTGCCATGCAAAGTTCACAGTCCCCGCATGGGCGGTCGGCGGGCGAGTCCGCCAGACAGTTAACCGCTTTGGCGAGGAGGCGAGCGGTCGTAGTTTTTCCAGTGCCTCGTGGTCCCGCGAATAAGTAAGCGTGGGCGACGCGCTCTCCCCGTACTGCGTTCCGAAGCGTATGAATAATGTGATCCTGGCCGCAGACTTCTTCCCAACGCTGTGGGCGCCACTTACGGTATAGAGCGTGTGTCATTTCCAGTCCTCGCTGATTTGTGAATTGCCTTTTCAAATGCCCAGGGTAACTCTTCGCTCGACAAATAAACCGCCCACGAACTCTAGCCGGATGCGAGTTTAGCAGACGCAATTCCACGGCGCAAGAAACTCGCCGGCAGTAGGTTTCCTAGAAAGGGAAGGATGTTATAATTTAACAAGACAGACACAACCTGGAGGATATAATGACGCTTCCGCGTGGCTGGGAACTAATCATCATTTTAATCATCGTCGTTCTAATCTTTGGCCCAGGTCGCCTGAGCAAGATCGCCCGCGAAATTGGCCAAGGGATCAAAGAATTTCGGACGGGGATGCAGGATGGAGAGAGTGAAGATGAGCCCTCCGAGGAAGTAGAACCTGAGGACGTAGACTGACATCTCCAACATCAGCGCACGATCTAAGCCGGCCAAATGGCCGGTTTTTCTTTCTTCTAATTAATTTCATGCTTCTCATCCATTCTACCAGCAGGGTCAATCCACCGAGGGACCTGATTTAGTACGGCTCACGAATCGCGGCGCGTGTTTATCCCAGGATGAATCGAGGTTGTGATATTCGTGATAGAGGTCCAACGTGAAATCGTGTTGGAATTGGACGCTGTTGGAGGAATTCGTTAATTCGCGGGGACTTTTAAGGATGAGACTAGATCGCCGCTTACATTGCGAAGATAGATCACCTTGCCCGGCATCCATATTGCCTGGTCAAGCCCCCAGTACAGATCAATCGTAGTATTTGTACCTGCTCTTGAATGGACGTCCACTGCTCCGGTGCTGTAAAAAGTGAAATCAGGGAAGTTGAATAAATGACCATCGCCATCATCTAGCGTCCAGCCAGCCATAGAGACTTCATTCCCTATGTTTAGGAGACGAACAGACTCCATCTCCAACTCCCCCGCACCGATGATGCCGTTGATCACAACTTGCTGGGCTGCAGCCGGGTCGGGGGTAGATGTTGCTTCAGGAGATTGGGTCTCGCTGACATCTGGCGCCGTTACCGCCCCATCAACTTCAGGGATGACCAGCACCTGCCCCACCGATAGCTCGTTAGGGTCTTGCAATCGATTGGCCGCCATAAGCTCTTCCATCGAGATACCAAACTCATCAGCGATATTAGAAATTGTGTCGCCTGCGCGGACGGTATAGGTTTTAGGCGTTGGCGAGGGAGGTGTTGTTGGTGTCAGCGTAGGAACAGCGTTGTCTACCTGCGCGATCACATCGATCGTCGCCGTCGGAGTCACTAGTTCAAGTGGAGATCTGCGATCCCATAGATTGAGCACGATGAGGACAGTTATCGCAGAGACGAGGACATTAATGCCCAGATAAAGTAGATACTGCCGCCATGTAGCTCGCCGTACGCTTCCCATGGCCGCGCATGATAGCACAGCTTGCCGTGAAAGGGAATTGCCTCACGTAGAGCCAAGGCGGTAGAATTAACCGACTGCAACGATCGATTTTTGAACTCAGCACTTCCTCGAATTCGGGTGGACGGATATTCGCTCATCCAAAGTTGTACGCAAAGATATAAACCCTGAGAAACATCCCGGCTGAGGAGCCCTGATGCCCTTCATAATCGACGGCCATAACTTAATCGCCGCGCTGCCCGACCTCGATCTTTCCGATCCGGATGATGAACGTAAACTTGTCGAGATGCTGCAGGGTTTTTGTTCTCGAACCAACCGCCGGGCGACAGTGTATTTCGACCGCGGCGTCCCGGGTGGAGAACCTACGATTAAGCGTGGGAGGGTTGATGTCAGATTCGTCCGCCTCCCGCGAACTGCGGACGACGCCATTCGCGATCACTTGCTCAAGCTTGGTAAAGAAGCGCCGAACTGGACGATCGTCTCCTCCGATCGTGAAGTCATCGCTGCGGCGCGTGAAGCGGACGCAGCGGTGCTCCACAGCGACGCGTTCGGCCAGATGATCTCCACGAGCACAAACACTTCCGTCCAAAACGAGAAACCTATAGTGACAATGAGTGATGAAGATCTCGCTGAATGGGAGAAGCTTTTTAAAGATCGAGACCAGGCTTCATCCTAAGAACTCATCCTTTATTAATGTAATGTTGACCCGATTAGGGTAATATTTACGCAGGACACACCCACTTGCTGGTTTTGTGTTGGTTGAAGGGTTTGTCTTAGGGGATTCACCCAACTGGAAATGTGTGCCCCCGCACACAGCCAGTTGGGACCCCGAGTTTTCTTGAGCGTCCGGATGTTCCCCCACATCCGGCATTCTTTTTAATAAATGGTTCTCTTTTTATAACGATGGAATCAGGAAGCTCTGCTTGCGGTCGCTAGCGCACGTGTCGGGGATGATTTGGTCCTCGACTAGATATCCTAGACGTAGAGACGCAGCATGCTGCGTCTCTATAACTATCAACGATGCGTTCCCTCATAAAAAACCTCCCGCGGGGTTGAACCCTGCGGGAGGGAGGATGCGAAAACCCGTTTTGTCACTCACACAATTTAGAGGAGAACCTAATTGATTTGCGGTCCGCTGCGAATGCCTGAACTAGAAATCAGGATGCTGTTGAAGGTCGAGGCGGGAAATATGCCATGATGCAGGTGACGTTATCGGGGCCGCCGGCAGCATTTGCAGCCGCAACCAGATCTTCACATGCCTGCTGAGGATTACCTGCTTGGATGGTAGTTTCTTGTATCTCCTCATCTGGGACAACACCCCATAGCCCATCCGAACAAAGGATCAGGTACCCATCCGCAGGCGTAGTATAGGTTGCTATGTCTACCTTCACGTCAATCGCCTTCCCCATCGCGTTCCAGAGAACATTGCGTTGCGGGTGCGTAAGGGCTTCCTCTTCTGTGATCGTCCCGGTGTCAACCAATTCCCGAACCAGGGAATGATCGCGAGTAAGCTGCTGGATGCTATCCTCGGTTATGAAGTAAGCGCGCGTATCCCCGACGTGACCGATCTTCACTTCATCGCCCACTACAAGCGCGATTGTTAGTGTTGAAGCGCCGCCTTCAGCGCGTGATCGAACCTCTCGGTTCGCCTGTTGGATAGCTAAGCGGACGAGATCATCCATGGAGCCGGATTGACCCTCGGGTTCCAATGCGAGAAGGTCGAGGATCGCCCCTCGTGTCAAGCTGCTTGCTAATGTACGCACCGAAATCGCGCTGGCGGCTGCGCCATGTTCCTGCCCCCCTAGTCCATCGGCCACGCAAAGCAATCCAAAATCCGGAGGTTCGTCGTCGCCATCCGCGCTGCCGACGATCACGAGCAGGGAGTCGTCATTCTTCTTTCTCTTGACGCCGACCGATTGCGCCGTCCCCGTTGTGATATGCCGACGCAGCTCCTCAAAGTACGGGAATGGGACCTGACTGGGATCTAACGGGGCGGTGGAAGCCTGATCTGGCGGTGGAGCTGATTTCTTGCCGAACAGTCGTCGGATGAATTCCATAGGGTATGTCTTTCCTTGATACAGAAGTGCCCAATTCTACATGGGTGAGGGGCCATCGGCAAGCATTAGACAAGTACTACCCACTCTCAAATCAGATATCAATTGCTCGGGCTAGCTCTATTTGGATAATCGTCTGACTTGTAAGCAACCGGCAGATTGAAGCTTTTTCTTCACGTGGGATATGGTCTTGAGTGTTCCTATGGTGGACTATTCCCTTGAGCTTAGCCGCCGCATTGGTTAGCGTGGCATCAGCTTGAAGATTCTTGCTTTACTCGCTAGACGGGAATGCAAAACCCTGCATATGGACCGGAAGGTTACGCCGCGGAGGGGAAGATAGTACCGGCTGGGAAGCTTAGGGCTAATGAATGGCGTCCACTAACTTGCTAACCCCAGCCAGGAGATTTTCCCGGCCTTCATCGTCCAGTAGGCTTTTAATTTCGATAGCGTCAACCAGCTGGAAGGAGCTTTCTTCCAGCTTGGGCACCAATTGCTTGCTGACCATACCCCCCCAACCGAAAGTGGAGAGCAGGAGCATGGGTTTTTCATAGGCGACTTTATGCAGTATTTCGTCAATGATGTACGCCATCAGTGGAAAAACACCTGCCTCATAAGTCGCGGTGGCCAGAACGATAGCTTCGCTATCGGGAATTTGGCCCAGGACGTCAACCAAATCGTCGCGATATTCGTCAGTGAACCGCAATACTTCAGGATCGAAACCACGTTTTTTCAAATCGTCAATGACGACTTGTACTGATTTTTCTACAAAGCCATACATAGACGAGTAAACGATGACGACCTTTCCTTTTTCAGGAGTTCCAATAGCCCAATTGGTGTAGGCATCCATAATTTGGGACGGATTCTTGCGCCAGAGCAAGCCATGAGCGGGAAGAACCATCTTGGGAGCGGCAGCTTCGCCTTCAAGTTTGAGAAAGTTTTTGCTGACATGGGATTTATAGTGTCCAATAACAGATGCAAAATATTCGCGCGCCAAATGCAGGAATTCATGCAGATCGTCGCCATCATCGTCAAAAATGCCTTCGGGGATACCATAGCTGCCAAATATATCGCCACCGAAAAAGAATCCCTCCTCTGGCATGTAGGTAATCATGCATTCAGGCCAGTGAAGCCAGGGCATTTGCAGGAAAGTCAGCTTGCTGCCGCCAAACTCCAGCACCGTATCATCCTTAACTGTCTGGAAATTGGGGTCGAGTCCATACAGGCTTTTAATCAACCGTTTAGAGAAAGGATGGCCCCAAACCTGGACGTGCTCTCCGATGGCCTCCAGGACTGCAGACATCGCGCCGCTGTGATCCGGTTCCATATGGTGAACAATGAGATGCTTGATTTCTTTCGGATCGATCAAGCCGCGCAAAGCTTCCAGAAACGGTTCAGTGTAGTTGGCTTTGGTGGTATCAAATAACACCGCGCCCTCGGAAGTTTTGAGCAAATAAGCGTTATAAACCATGCCCTCGGGAACTTCCCATAAGGCTTCAAAATACTTAAGTTTTCGGTCCTTGGTGCGAATCAGGTACAGGTTGTCGGCAATTTGCTGAGTAATTACGGTGTCCATAGTTGTCCTCGAGGTTTGAGATATTAATATTTTACATTATCGATGAATGATTCACACAACCAAATTTATCCTGGTACAGCGTCATTTTAATATCGATGGGTAGAGCGCCTTGAGCTTAGAGCGAGCATCATCAGTTCTAAACATCAGTCCAATCGTTCACCCGGTGGCGGGTCCAGTTGCCGTTGAGTGCGGCCCAAGCGGACCTATCTCCCACAAGATTTATCAATGGCCTTTGGTGCTTGTCGCAACCAACGTTGGGTAAATATATTGGAAATTAACATAGTAAGGATGTGGCATGCGTATTACTTAATCCTGTTCTATAAACTTTTGGGTTATCTCACGCACCATTCACCATGGAGAGCGGCAGAGGGTTTAGATAAGTTCGGCATACAGCAATGGGTAATGCATGGGCGTTGCTCCAAAACGCCCATTTTCGTTTTATAGGTACAATAGGATTCACTGATGCAACCAACGTAATTGGTACCGATCATTTACAATGCATTTGGAAAATGAACCTCAAGGATAGGGAACACTTCCTTCCCTGTTCGTATTGCATTTCGACCATCCTTCTCAGTGCCTTTTCATATCAGATTTGTGTGAAGATTTTCTCTATACTGCACTCAGGATAAAAAAGTATCTGATCACATGCGAAGGAATGCCCAAGATCAAGATTTCGTTCAAGGTTTCGTCGGGATGCATCCAACTTGCATTTAGGAAGATTGTCACAAATAC
>CBDTTY010000054.1:0-13853 GCA_965363875.1 uncultured Anaerolineales bacterium | reverse complement strand
GAAAGGTCGCTTTCACCAGAAAGCGACCTTTTCAGCGCCCCCGACAGGACTCGAACCTGTGGCCCCTTACTCCGCAAGCAAGTGCTCTAATCCACTGAGCTACGAGGGCATGGGTATTCAATTATCAGGCAGCTTAGCGGGGAGGGTGGGATTCGAACCCACGGTAGAGGTTAATGCCCCTACAAGCGCTTAGCAGGCGCCCCCGTTCAGCCACTCCGGCACCTCCCCTGATGAATTAATTATCAAGGCGGAGGGAGAGGGATTCGAACCCCCGGTGGGCGTAAACCCACAGCGGTTTTCAAGACCGCCGCCTTCGTCCACTCGGCCATCCCTCCGAGGTCCGTACGTCCCCCTCCTGAACGAAAGCATTCTACCATGGCGACTAGGGCGAGTCAAAGAAGCGGGTTGTTTAAGGTTAGAAACAAAGAAAAAAAGTGCAGATAAATCGAATCCTCGGGAGTCATCAGGCTCTGCCTGCGGCCGGAAACTACGCTTCCGCACTCCACTAGCTCAAGACGAATCTTTTCCCCAAACCTGGTAAAGCCCGAGCCGGCCGCCTTCGCCATCGGAATGGTAGGTATCAAGGACGTTGAAACCCGTCTCTCCGGCGATGGCCTCCAACTCGGAAGGCGTAAAATGATGCACGTAACGCAGGCCATAGCCGCCGCGGCGCCAATCTAAAAGATAATCGCCCTCCTCGACATCCTCATCGGTCAGATCGATCGTCTCCCAGGGCAGGATGCGCGCCTGGTAACGCTTGCTGGCTAAGAAATTCCAGTTGGAATGGATCCACTGACCGCTCTCGTTGAGAAGTCGATACACCTGCAAGGCGAGGCGTTTCCTGAGTGCAGCGTCCGGTAGATGGTGCAGCACGGAGAAGGAAAGGACGCGGTCGATGTGCTCCCTGAGCGGGATTGCGAGTTCCGTCTCAAGCACATCTGGCCACGCGGGATCAGCGAGGTCCAAAACGTGGAAGGAAAAACGTGGATCGCGGACCTTTTCCCGGGCGATTTCCAACAGCAGGGGGCTCGAATCAACCCCGATATAACGTCCCCCCGGATCGCGACTGAGCCACTCGAGCGCAAGCTCGCCGTTGCCGCAGCCGAGGTCCAGGACCCAGGCTTCCGACGGAAGGTTCTCTAAAGCTTTGAGAACGCCGGGCTGTAAGCGTTCTCGCGTCTGGGAGAAGTGATCGGCGAAGGTTTGGTAGAATTCACTATTGAGCTGAAGGAGTCTGGTGATAACTTCATCTTTCATACCCTGGATTATACGCTGATGGACCCACAAAAGGCGTGGCAGGATGCCCGCGACTATACATCCGAACAAGTCGAACTCGCCAGGTTGATACTGGAGGAGATGCGCGCCGGTGCTTCGGTTAAGGATGCGGTCCGCCATCACCCCTTATCGGGCGGGGGCTACATCGGGAAACATGTGCTCATTCACACCTATCGGGACCTGACGGACTCCGGCACATGGCCGTTCGAGCAGGAGATGATCCAGCGGCTGCGCATGAAGCCTATGCGGACGTTGTCTGGCGTCACTACCGTCACGGTGCTCACGAAACCCTATCCGTGTCCAGGAAACTGCATCTTCTGCCCAACAGAAGAGCGCATGCCAAAATCCTACCTCTCGGATGAACCCGGTGCGATGCGCGCTCTCCATCATGCCTTCGAGCCCTACGAACAGACGATCGCCAGAATCGAGGCGCTGGAAGCGATAGGTCACCCAACGGAGAAAATTGAGCTCCTGATCCTCGGTGCGACCTGGAGTGCGTATCCGTTTGACTATCAGAAGTGGTTCATCCAGCGCTGCCTGGATGCCATGAACGGCTTCGACTCTCCGGATCTGCATGAGGCGCAGCAAGCCAACGAAGGAGCAGTCCATAAGAATGTCGGACTGGTGATTGAAACCCGTCCAGACCTTATCAACCATCGTGAGATCGCTCGCTTGCGAGAGCTCGGAGTGACCAAGGTACAAATGGGGGTCCAAAGCCTCGATGATGAGATATTGACGCTGAACGAACGCGGGCATACGGTTGCTCAATCCCGAGAGGCCATGAGCCTATTGCGTGCCGCGGGCTTCAAGATCGTGCTGCACTGGATGCCCAATTTACTGGGGGCGACGCTTGCATCAGATCGCCGTGATTTCACACACTTATGGGATGATCCGGATTTGCGACCTGATGAAATCAAGATCTATCCCTGCCAGCTGCTAGAGAACACCGAGCTCCATGAATTCTGGAAGCGGGGGGAATACAAGCCGTATACGACCGAGGAATTGATTGAACTCATTGCCGATCTGAAACCCGGCATCCCCCGCTACTGCCGCGTCAATCGCATCATTCGCGACATCCCCTCGACGCATATAGTCGCCGGGAATAAACGAACCAGTCTGCGCCAGGACGTCCAGCAGGAGTTGAAACGACGCGAATCTCACTGTTCGTGCATCCGCTGCCGCGAGGTGCGAGGCAAGGAGATCGATCCTGCAAGCCTTGAGTTTTCAAAATTGACATACCAGGCGGGCGGTGCGCAGGAGCATTTTCTCTCGTTTTCAACACCAGAGGATGAGCTAGCCGGCTATCTTCGCCTCTCCCTTCCTGAACCCGGGTCGCCGGACACAGAACTGGACGATCTAGAGGGTGCGGCGATTGTTCGCGAAGTGCATGTATACGGGCAATCTCTGGAAGTGGGCACCACGATGGATGGTGCAGCCCAGCACGCTGGCGTGGGTTCGGATCTCATGAAGGAAGCAGAAACTATCGCTGTTAAGGCCGGGTATCAAAGGCTGGCGGTGATCGCTGCCCTCGGAACCCGCGGTTACTACCGCAAGCTGGGATATTCCCTTGGCGAGACGTATATGCTGAAGGGGGTTTGAAGTTACTCCTTCAATCTCGCCACCGTAACCGTATTGCCGTCATCATCGCTGGTCAGTCGTTCGGATCCTGCTTTTAGCTTACGTCTCTCCTGCCCCTAACTTTGCATTATTGATGATGGTAGAGACGTTGCATGCAACGTCTCTACATATGATGGATCGATATCCAACGTCTCTCTTCTGTCAGGACGATCAACGCGTACGCCTCAGTAGAACATTCACAAATCCAATAGACCTCGCTGTGCCGGTAGCCAACGACTGACACGGGTTGGATAGGTGAGCGGGGTATAATCCTCAGAACGAAACTTTAGAACTGAAAGCGATAATTTTATGGGATTTCACGGCGGAAGATGGGGCGCGTTCATCAGGTACGACGACCAAGAACAGCCCCAATTATCCTGGCGGCTGCTGCGCAGGGTGGCGGCATATGCGCGCCCCTACTGGCTAAAGTTGGTCGTCGTGCTGATCACTATGGTCGGCATCTCCTTGATCAGCCTGATTCCACCATTGCTCATACGAGATTTTATCGATTACACAATACCAGCCCGGGATACAACGCGGTTGAATTGGCTCGCGCTGGGTATGGTTGCTGTCCCCCTGATCAACGGCTTGTTAGGAGTTGCCCAACGCTATATGAGTTCCTTCGTTGGGGAAGGGATCATCTTTGACTTGCGCAGCGCACTCTACGCTCACCTGCAGCGCATGGGTTTGCGCTTCTACACAAACACACAAGTCGGCGAGATGATGTCCCGACTGAACAACGACGTCATCGGTGCGCAGCGGGCGGTGACGGGAACGCTGGTTACACTGCTGAGCAACACCTTCGCAATCGTGACAACACTCATCATCATGTTTTCCATGGAGTGGCGCTTGACTCTTTTGGGGGTCGCGATCTTGCCATTATTTGTCATCCCGGCGCGCCGGGTGGGTACCGTTCTGCGCGGCATCGCCCGCCGCTCAATGGAAATCAATGCCAGAATGAACGCGATGATGAACGAGACTCTTAACATCAGTGGTGCGATTTTGGTGAAGATCTTTGGCCGCTACCATTCGGAAGTTGATAGATTCCGAGGACATGCGCGAGAGGTCCGGGACATCGGCGTTCGCCAAGCGGTAATAGGGCGTTGGTTCTACCTATCGTTGGGTCTGGCAAGCGCGATTGGCAGTGCTCTTGTGTTCCTGGTTGGTGGTCACCTTGTGCTCCAAGGGGCGTTCACAATTGGAACAATTGTCGCTTTCTCCACATACCTTGGACGACTGTACGGACCATTGACGGCGATGACAAACGCGCGCGTTGACTTTGCCACATCGATGGTGAGCTTTGAGCGCGTATTTGAAGTCCTCGATCTCCCGATAGAGATCCGCGAATCTCCTGATGCGATCGATCTCGTTGATCCGCAGGGAAACGTAAGTTTTGATGAAGTAAGCTTCAGTTATGAGCACCAGGATGGCGTGCCCGTTGGGCTGGAAGAACAATTCCGTTTTGCCCGACGCAGTCATACGACGTATATCCCGCCGAAGGTTAAAAGTGAACCCAGTGACGAGAAGGACCAGCCGGAACCGCGGGAAACACGCTGGGCAGTGCAAGATGTGAGTTTCGAAATCCAACCGGGGTCGATGGCAGCACTTGTAGGTCCGAGCGGAGCCGGTAAAACCACGATTACGTACCTTCTGCCGCGACTGTTTGATCCCACGAGTGGTCGAATAATGCTCGATGGTGATGATTTACGCGATCTTACTTTGGATACGATTGCAAAACACATCGGCATGGTGACACAGGAGACCTATCTCTTTCACACAACGATTCGAGATAACCTATGCTACGCGAAGACCGACGCAACACAGGACGAGTTGGAATTAGCCTGCCGGGCAGCGAATATTCACGATTTCATCAGTTCCTTGCCGGAGGGGTATGACACGGTTGTTGGCGAGCGTGGGTACCGTCTTTCAGGAGGCGAGAAGCAGCGGGTAGCGATCGCGCGTGTTTTGCTCAAGGACCCAAAAATCTTGATCCTCGATGAAGCGACGAGTCACTTAGATTCTCTGTCGGAGGCGCTCATCAAGGAAGCAATGCAAGAGGTGCGGAGAGGGAGGACATCACTTGTCATCGCGCACCGTTTAAGTACGGTGATCAATGCTGATTTGATCCTGGTCATGGATAAGGGTAGATTAGTGGAGAGTGGTGGGCACGAAGATTTGCTTGAGCAAGATGGCATATACGCAGATCTCTACCAGACGCAGTTCTTCCCTGAAGGCAGCCCAGGTTAGACGAATAGAGCGAAAACTTCAAAGCTCACTGAGGCGTCGATGAGCGCGCCATTCTTGCGCTGACTGGCACCAGATGAGTGTAGGCTGGATCCATCCATTCTTCGTACACGTGAAACACAGGAATATCTGAGCAAGAATGTCAGCATCAGTTTCTAGAAAAATGAAACTTTGACAGCGTTATTGCGTATAGTAGGGTAGAGCACTGATCTGAGACAGGGTTGCATGGCGGAATATCAACGAAGCAATGAAGAAAGCCTATGGATCGAACGAGCTACTCAGGGTGATGATGATGCTTTTACCCAGATTGTCGAAAGTTACCAGATCCCAGTTTACAACCTGTGCTACCGCATGTTAGGAAACAAAGAAGAGGCAGAGGACGCGGCCCAGGAAACATTCCTGCGAGCCTACCGAAACCTCAATCGCTATGACCCTAAGAGGAAATTTGTTACATGGTTGCTGTCGATCGCATCGCACTATTGTATCGACCGCTTGAGGCGCAGGAGGCTGAAGTTGGTTTCCCTGGATGATCTTCTCCCCAGGAGAGAAAGAGGGGCGTCAACTCCCGGTGCCGAGGCAAATGTTCTGCAGCATGAACACGCAGAGGAAATCCGAAGCATGCTTGACGGGATTGGGGAAAAGGATCGAGCTGCTGTGATCCTGCGTTACTGGTACGACTTTTCCTACGAGGAGATTGCAGAGAGCTTGTCGCTTTCGCTATCGGCAGTGAAGAGTCGCTTACACAGAACACGGCGAGAGATGGCGGATCGGTGGCATGTTCAGAACAAGGCGTTCAGCAATGGAGGCAGGCAAGATGAAGCATCCGCAATTTGAAGCGCTATTGTTTGACCTGGATCATCTGGGGCATGAGGAACGGAATGCCCTTGAAGCCCACTTACGGGAGTGTGAGCATTGCAATGCGCTAGCCTCATCCTGGAGTGACCTGGAAGGGAAAATACTTTCAGCGCCGAAAATGGAGCCAGCGACGGGTTTTACGGAGCGTTTCCGTGAGCGACTCGTCGTTTACAAGCGGCGAAAGCAAGAGCGGCTCACATTGGCTGTGATCCTGGCGATCTTAGTTAGCTTGATCATCGTAACGGGTTTCTTCGGAGCTGAATTGTTGACCTTCGTTCCTTCAGCTGTCAGCTTCTTTTTGAAGTCTATCAATAACCTGGTGCTGCTCGGTGGGCTGCTCACGATACTGGGGGATTTCACTCTCGTCCTGCTAGAAGGAATCACTCAAAGCCTGTCGGCTGGTCTGTTGCTCGCTATCGTCGCCGCGACCAGTGTTCTCGCAGTAATCTGGATGTTTTCAATCTACCGATTCGGTTTTAATACTTTACGAAGGGAGTAAGTGAGATGAAACGTTTTATGTTTACAAGCCTTGTGGTCATCTTCATCGCTTTGGCAATCCCCGTTACCGCTTTTGCAGGTGGTTTTGAGGATGGACGGGTGGTGTTTGGGACCAATTTTGTACTTGAGAGTGGGGAAGTTCTCGATGGCGATCTAGCAGTCATCGGGGGTTCGGCCACGCTCGAGGAAGGTTCGGTCGTCACAGGGACTGTCTTTCTCCTTGGCGGTGATATCTTCGCTGCAGGTGAGATCGAAGGTGATCTGGCGATCGTGGGAGGAAATGCCAACTTAGGTTCGAATGCAGTCGTTGGGGGTGATCTCGTCACTTTCGGCGCCAGCGTGAATCGCGGCACAGCTCAAATAGAGGGAGATTTTATCGACGGCCAAGCGCTTAATTTCCCAACGGATATCCGTTTCGCCGACTGGGAAAGCAATCAACTCATGAGATTCCCATCCTACCGGTATTCGTTCGTCGGGAATATCCTCGCATATCTCTTCACGAGTCTGATGCTCGCAGCGTTGGCGGTGTTAGTCATGATGTTCCTGCCCAAGCACACGCAAGTGGTTGCGGATACTGTCGTATCCCAACCTGTGCTCGCTGGGGCGTTAGGATTACTGACGGCCTTCGTAGCACCGATTCTCTTTATCCTTCTACTGATCACGATTTGTTTTTCAGTAGTTGGCATTGTAGGAGCGGTGATTCTGGCTGCTGCCTGGGTGTTGGGAATGGTTGCAATGGGCTTGGAAGTCGGTAATCGTCTCTCAGAGGCGACGAATCAGGAGTTTCAACCGGTCGTCGCTGCGGGGCTGGGAACGTTGATCTTAAGCCTTGTGGTCAATGGAATTGGCCTCATCCCCTGTATCGGATGGCTGATTCCCTTCCTGGTGGGAATCATCGGCACGGGAGCGGTCTTAATGACCCGCTTTGGGCGACAGGAATATGGTGTTGAAGCCATACCTGAGGAGAAGCCGAAGCTGCCCGCAAAGACGACAAGTACAACTGCGAAAAAGACTAGTTCGACGGCGAAGAAGACCAGTTCAGCTGCGAAGAAGACGAGTTCAACTGCGAAGAAGACCAGTTCGACGGCAAAGAAGAAGAAGTAGTAGAACAGTCGGTCAATTCGTCTAAGTGAATAAAAAAGAGGGGCTGGGTCAAAAGGGACAGCCCCTCTTACCTATCTCTCAACACAGTTGGCTCCATGTTGAGGAGCTAACCGGACACGCACTCAAGGTTCTTTATCTCCCCACTTCATTCAATCTCCAAGCGGAGGCCTTGGAAATCCCCAACTAAGAAACGACCATCCTCACCGAGGACATCCTTGCTGTCGACGGAACATCGTTTAACTTGAGCGCCATGGACAACAAGCCAAACGCGAGAATGGCTTTCGAATTCTCCCTCAATCTCACGCAGTAGGTCATAGGCCCCGCTCTCACTATTTAGAGAAAATCGATCTACACGCCAGGGGCCATATCCGTCCCCATCATCGCTGTAAAGTGAACTTGAATATTTACCTTGACCAGGAAGGTAAAGATGCAGGGTTAGCTCTTCTCCCTCGTACATTGGCAATATCGCGCCGGCCCGTACGAAGACAGGAATCTGTTCCAAGGATACATCGATCGGGACCTCACCTGGTCCATCATAAGATTGGTCATCCCAGAAGTTGTACCAGCGGCCGGGAGGAAGCGTTACTATGCGTTGCTCCACACCCGGCTCCGAAATCGGTGCGACAAGTAAGTCATCGCCCAGGAGGAACTGATCCTGGATATCCCAGGAGGAGGGTTCCTCCGGGCTTAACCAGAAGAGCGGCCGCATGAGGGGCAATCCGCTTTGTGTGCTTTCCCACGCCAGCGTATAGAAATATGGCAAGAGGCGATAGCGAAGCTGCAGTGTGGCGCGCACGATCTGAAGCGTCGAATCATCAAAGGACCAGGGCTCGCGGCGCGGTGTAGCGTGGTCAGAATGGGTCCTAAAGAAAGGCGTAAAGGCAGCCATCTGGAACCAACGCAGGTAAAGCTCTGAACTTGGATCCCCACTGAAACCGCCAATATCGCTGCCTGTGTAGGGAATCCCTGAGAGACCTAAGCCTAGCATTATGGAGATGGTTTGTCGCAAAGTTGCCCACGAACTATCCACATCCCCGGTCCAATTCCATGCGTACCGCTGCATACCAACCCATCCTGAGCGGGAGACAAGCCAGGGTCTCTTATCGGATCGGTGCTGCTGTAATGCTTTATGCCCGGCCTTATTCATCAATAAGCCGTAAAGATTGTGCGCCTGACGGTGGTCGCCGAATTGTCCTTCGAGTTTATGGAGAGTGTTGAGAGGAAGAGTTTTACCACCCCAGGCGGCGAATGCAGATGGTTCGTTCATATCGTGCCATATGCCAGCGATTCCATCTTTGAGAAGATGCGGGTAAAGATCCATCCACCACTGGCGTGTCCCTGAATCTGTAAAATCGGGGAAGTGTACCCACCCTGGCCATACTAAGCTTCGGAGTGGTTGTCCGGAAGGAAGTTTGCAGAAAGCATCTTCCTGTACCCCGCTATTATAAATTGGGTAGTTGCGGTCGATCTTCACTCCTGGATCGATGATGGCAACGAGGTGAATATTTTTCTCCAGCAGGTCAGTAGCGAGTCGTTTCAAATCTGGGAAGCGTTTCCGATCGACAGTGAAGACACGATACCCTTCCATATAGTCGATGTCGAGGTGAATTGCGCTGATTGGGAGTTCGTGGCGATCGAAATTGGCAGATAATTCGCGGATTTCTGCTTCAGTTTTATATCCCCAGCGGGATTGGTGATATCCGAGCGCCCAGAGCGGGGGGAGTTGTGGCTTTCCCGTCAGATCACTGAAGCGATTGAGAACCTTATCGGGAGGTCCTGGAATGAAATAATAACGGAGCATACCGCTCTCAAAGTGCGCTTCTGCATGCTCGTTGAATGAGATGAATCCGTCGAAAGAATTCTCATAAAAAACCAGATAGCTGCCCTCAAAATGAAGGCATATGTAAACTGGAGCACAAAAGTAGAGTGGGTCATCGCCAGGTTGATAGCTGCCACCTGGATCCTTGTTCCATAGCCGGTAGCTGCCGCCGCGTAAGTTCAAACCTGCGGCACGCTCTCCCAGGCCATAGAGACCGGCTTGTTCAGGTATTTTTGCTCGATGAGTCCAGGCTTCGCCGACTCGAGAGGGGGGAGCCTCTTCCCGCAGGATATCACCCCCTGAGTCACTAAATGTAAGGTTCCCTTTCTCTCCAACATCGATGGTGATGGCGTCGCTGCGAAATCTCCAGCCTTCGCCTGTTTCTGTTAATGCGCTGCTGGCTCCAGGCCAGTTGAAGTTGGCGATGGCGTAAGGAATGGGAGGAATCCCTGGTTTCCATGATAGACGGACGACATCAGAATCCAGGAACACGATTTCCAAATCGGCGTGTTCAAAGTGAAATCTAGCGCCCAGTTGGATCGCATAGGCTTCCTGGAGAGAGCCTGGGCCGAGCGCCTTGTCGCTTCCTCGAATGCGGTCTCTTCGATAGGCGTTATTTAGTCGATCCCTTTGGAAGGCATACAACACAGCGGCGAGGCTGTTGTTCAAACCAAGTGTGCGAATGGATCGCAGGATCGAGAGGATGCTCATGATGTTGTGTGCTTACGGTATATCCCAGGCTCAGCAGTTTAGGAAGTTTAGCCAATGAGAGTGGCGGACGCAAGTAAGGGCACGTCATGACGTGCCCCTTCGTAAAACATGGTTTCTCGAAGACAAAAGGCTAGCGGAACCGTGAACCGTTGGCTATAATCAGCCATTGGTGTCCTCCGAATAAAATACCGAGAAAGCAATCGCGCGAATGTCATTTGTTCATCTCCACGTACACTCTGAATATTCACTGCTAGACGGGCTGAGCAAAGTTGATAAGCTGGTCCAGAAGGCAAAAGAACTTGAAATGCCGGCGTTGGCGTTAACGGATCACGGCGCGATGTTTGGCGCGATTTCTTTTTATAGAGCCGCGAAAGAAGCTGGCATCAAACCTATCATCGGAATAGAAGCGTATCTTGCTGCGCGGACAATGTATGATCGAGATCCAAAATTGGATAGTCGTGCATTCCACCTGCTGCTTCTTGCAGAAAACGATACGGGATATAAAAATTTGCTCCAGATCGCTTCTGCTGCCCAGCTTGATGGTTTTTATTACCGCCCGCGGATTGACCACGATTTCCTGGCTGAACACAATGAAGGGTTGATCTGTACAACAGGCTGCCTCTCGGGGGAAGTCCCGCGCGCTCTCGAACGAGGTCAGGACGAACACGCTCGTGAACTCCTGGATTGGTATTTTGAGATATTCGACCGCGATCACTTCTTCTTTGAATTGCAGTCTCATGACATCCCAGAATTGCCGGAGATCAATAAGAAACTCATCGACCTGGCGAAACGATATGATGGTCGTTTTCTCGCCACCAACGATGTTCACTACGTCGAGCGCAGTGACGCCGAACTGCAAGATCTGCTCCTTTGTGTCCAGACCGGGTCTCTCCAGTCGGATCCGGACAGGATGCGCATGACGGATCCCTCGTATTACCTTCGCTCTACTCAAGAGATGAAGCAGCTCTTCGGCCATATTCCTGGAGCAATTGAGAATACAGTTTTGGTCGCCGAACGCTGCGAAGTAGACCTTGAATTCAAAGGATATCGTCTGCCGCATTTCGAAGTGAACGATGGATTTACCTCCGACAGTTACCTACGACACCTCTGTGATATTGGGCTCAAAAAGCGCTATGGGGATCACGCCCAGGATTCAGTTTTTCAGGAACGCTTGAATTATGAGTTGGGCATCATTCATGAGATGGGCTTCGATAATTATTTTCTCATCGTATGGGATCTATGCCGATTTTCCCGTGAGGAGAACATCTGGTACAACGCGCGTGGATCTGCGGCGGGTTCCATTGTGGCCTATGCACTTGAAATCACATTGGTCGACCCTCTCGAGCACGGGCTGATCTTCGAGCGGTTCCTAAACCCGGGACGTGTCTCGATGCCGGATATTGACCTGGACTTTCAGGATGATCTCCGTTCTCGAGTGCTCGAATACACTGCGAATAAGTATGGGCGCGACAAAGTGGCACAGATCATAACCTTCGGGACGCTCGGAGCTCGTGCTGCAATACGGGACGTAGGAAGGGTGAAAGACATCCCGCTGCCGGAAGTAGACCGGGTAGCGAAGTTGATCCCGAATATCCCCGGAAAACCGATCACAATTCTGGAGGCGCTCGATCAGGTTCAGGCGTTAAAGGATGTTTATACCGAGACGCCCTACTTGAAGGAACTCATTGATACAGCGTCACAATTAGAGGGCGTAGTCCGACATGCGGGAACACATGCTGCGGGAGTGGTCATCACCGATAAAGCGATCACCGAGTACATTCCCCTCCACCGTTGTACGGGTGGGAACCAAGAGGATAACCCAATCGGCGCGGTGACTCAATTCGAAATGCACATTCTGGACTCCTTAGGGCTGCTCAAAGTTGATTTCCTTGGTCTATCAACACTTACGGTGATGGCGCGGGCCTGTGAGCTGATTAACCTTCGCCATGGGGTTGCCTTGGACATAAACACAATCCCTGTTGATGATCCTGAAACCTTTGAGCTCATGGGGCGGGGGGATGTCCTGGGCGTTTTTCAAGTCGAAGGTGTTGGTATGCGGCGCTATCTGATGCAGATGAAGCCGCGTGAGTTAGCCAATGTGATTGCAATGGTAGCACTCTACCGGCCAGGACCGATGGAGTTCATCCCAACTTATATTCGCCGCATGCATGGAGAGGAACAGGTTTCCTATCCTCATCCAACACTTAAGTCGATCTTCGAAGAGACGTATGGAATCCCTGTATATCAAGAGCAGATCATGTTTGCGGCCATGGAGATGGCAGGGTACACGGCATCTGAGGCTGATGATCTTCGGAAGGCGATCGCAAAGAAGAAGGCGAAGTCGTTGAAGACCCACCGGAAAAAATTTATTCAAGGCTCCGTCGACAATGATGTCGATCAGAAAACAGCCACCGATGTTTTTGACGATTGGGAAAACTTTGCCCGTTATGGCTTCAATAAAGCGCACGCCGCCGATTACGGGGTCATCGCAGTTCAGACCGCCTATCTCAAGACAAAGTATCCTCTTGAATATATGACAGCTTTGCTGTCCGTCGTCAAGCATGATACGGATAAAGTGGCGCTCTACATCGCCGATTGTCGCCGGATGGAGTTAGAAATTCTGCCGCCAGATGTGAATTCGAGCGGTTATGACTTCTCCCCTGAGGATCGTGGAGACGGAAAAGAGGGGATCCGTTTCGGGCTTGGTGCAGCTAAGAATGTCGGGCAGGGAGCGATAGAGACAATTCTTGAAGCTCGAGAGGAAGAAGGGTTATTCAACACCTTGGAGGAATTCGCCCGGCGGGTTGATCTGCGCAAGGTTGGCAAACGGGCGATGGAGAGCCTTATTCGCGTTGGCGCTCTCGATAGTTTAGCGCCGCGTATTGCTATGATGGATTTCATGGACCGAATCATGGCGTTATCCGCCAACCATTTTCGAGCAGCTGAAGCTGGTCAGATGTCCTTCTTCGGTCAGAAGACCGGCGTGAGCGACACCCTGGACTTGCCTCCCGTGACCTCGGATATTCCTCAACGCCGCCTCCTGAGTTGGGAGAAGGAATTACTAGGGATCTACATCTCGGATCATCCCCTGACGCCTTATTTGTCGGAACTCACACAAATTACCACTCACTTTAGCTCCGAACTGGAGGAGACAAACCAGGGGCAGCAGGTTTGCGTCGCTGGAGAAGTTTGTAATGTAAGGCCATACCAGACTCGCACCGGGAAGGCGATGGGTTTTGTGACGCTGGAGGATTTACAGGGGACTATTGAATTGGTTGTGTTCAGTCGGGTCTGGAAGAATATCTCAACGTGGTTGAGCGAAGAAGATATCGTCGTCGCAGTAGGGAAAATTGATCGTGAGCGAGGCGCGGTGAAGATCCTCGCTGACCAGATCACCGATGATTTCTCGAAGGTACGAGCCATTAACGGTGATCATCGCAAAGTTGCCCAACCTCCTCCACCTGCACCTGTTCCAGCGGTGGATTCCGGAGAATTTCCGCAACCGCCAGAAAATTCAGTTGTGTGGCAGGAACTTCCTCCACCACCACCACCTCCTCCTCCCGCAGCCGATATCAGGGACAATTCGATCGCACTCTCGTTCGAGGGGCAATCTGTCGCGACCTCAGCAGGGGAATCTGGCTCCATTGAGCCGACAGTCGTTCCACAAAAAGAGGATCGTGAATTATCGGAAGCACCGCCTGCATTTTCTCCCGCTCCACTCGAGACGTTT
>CBDTTY010000053.1:0-13915 GCA_965363875.1 uncultured Anaerolineales bacterium | reverse complement strand
CTGTTCCTACTCACCCTTATCGTCATCGCCATTGCTTCGTTTTTCGGTCCTGCCGAACGTTCCTTAGGAACCAACGTTCGACTTGTATACATTCACGGTACATGGGTTTGGACAGCGCTCATTGCTTTCGGCGCAGCTGCGGTAGCAGGTCTCATGGGGTGGCTCCTATCAAGCCAATCGCTGCACACCTGGTCGAGAGCGTTAGGACAGGCTGGACTTTTTTTCTGGATCACCTACTTGCCGCTCAGTCTATGGACAATGCAGGCAAATTGGAATGGGCTTTACCTCACTGAACCACGCTTCCGTTTCGCCATAGATTTTGCAGTTATCGGCATCTTGCTTCAACTCGCCATCCTGATCTTGAAGAAACCCCGCTACACCAGCTTAATCAACATGGGATACTTCGCCGCGCTCTGGTTCAGTCTGGCACGGACGGAGCAGGTGATGCACCCTCCCTCTCCGATCCTCTCCTCAAATTCGCTCGAGATCCGTTTTTTCTTCTTCACCCTCTTAGGTTTATGTGTTTTCGCCCTAGGGTGGCTTAGCCTCTGGCTCCACCAGCGAGCACTTGCGCGCCGATGAAAAAGCCATCGCTTGCTCCGCTGCGCGGCCAGTTAACGCTCTTCCTGATAACCCGAATCATCCTGGACACCGGCTTTCGGATGGTCTACCCCTTCTTGCCAACACTCGCTCGCGCACTCGGGGTTGATATCTCTACCATCTCTTTGGCAATCACCGCCCGATCCAGCCTCGGCATCCTAAGCCCATTCATCGGATCAGCGGGCGACTTGATGGGTCGCAGATCGGCAATGCTCATAGGGCTGAGTATTTTCGCGGGGGGTTCCCTCGTAGTTCTCCTATGGCCTTCATACATCGGCTTCCTCATCGCTCTGCTCCTGGGCTCCCTCGGGAAGGTTGTTTTCGATCCGGCGATGCAAGCCTATCTTGGGGATAGAGTCCCATACAACTTGCGGGGGCGTGCGATCGCGATCACGGAAATCGGCTGGTCTGGTGCGGCGCTGGCAGGTTTACCAATTATCGGTTGGATCATCTACCGAAGTAATTGGGTAGCTCCATTCCCCATCTTGGGGATTCTCGCCGCCCTAGCGGCCTTCTTCATCTGGCGCGCACTCCCCCCCGATCCCGCCGCTGATTCGGAGCGTCCAACGCTGATACATGCACTCAGGACAATCCTTTCTCGCCCGGCCACGCTCGCGGCGCTCACTGTTTCTCTTCTGATCAACATCGGTAATGAATCTATCAACGTTATCTATGGCGTTTGGCTCGAAAATTCATTCGGTTTGCAGGTTGTTGCCCTTGGCGCAGCTTCTGTGCTCATCGGACTCGCTGAACTGAGCGGCGTGGGATTAGTGGCCCGCCTGACAGACCAATTGGGGAAAAGACGCGCTCTTTGCCTGGGAATTATCTCCATCACGGTCGCCTGCCTTCTTCTACCCTTTCTCGGAGGGAGCCTGATCCCCGCCTTGATCGGACTCTTTCTCTTCTATCTCACCTTCGAGTTCACGTTCGTCACCCTGATCTCCCTATTCACAGAGCTGGCACCCTCCGCCCGAGCCACGCTGATGGCAACTAGCATAACCGCAGCCGCTGGCGGTCGGGCATTGGGCGCACTGATCGGTCCTGCGCTGTTTGAAATCAACATACTGGCGAGCTCTGCCTTTGGGGCAGCGATGGCAATCATCGCCCTTCCCATCCTGATTGTTTGGGTCAAGGTAGAATAAGATAACTTTTACAGAGGACGACCTATGAAGGACAACTCTAGGGCAGATCTGATTATTCATTCAGCATCCCAGCTCCTCACTCTTTCTGGCGGACCGCAAAGAGGGGGCTCGTTGGGCAATCTTGGGATTATCGAGGATGGCGCAATCGCGGTCGCTGCTGGAGATATTCTTGCGGTCGGGTCAACAGATGAAATCCAGCGTCGGTTCAGTGCGCAGCGGACAATTGATGCCATCGGGAGCGTTGTGCTCCCGGGTTTCGTCGATCCCCACACACACTTGATTTTTGCAGGAGATCGGGCAGCTGAGTTCGAGATGCGCATCGCCGGCGCCAGCTATATGGAGATCATGGATGCAGGTGGCGGGATCATCTCAACCGTCAAGCAGACAAGAGCTGCCAGTATTGATCAGCTTGTCACCCAGGCCCGCTTACGGCTTAATCGCATGCTCGCGCATGGCACAACAACTGCCGAAGCGAAAACAGGATACGGGCTTGAATTGGAAACCGAACTCAAGATGCTTCAAGCGATTCTCTTGCTCAACGACGAAGGTCCCATCGAGCTCGTGCCGACCTTTCTCGGCGCCCACGCCTTGCCCCCAGAATATGCCGACGCTGGGGAAGAAGGGTATGAAGCGTACACCACTGAGATCGTCGAGCAGATGCTCCCTGCGGTCAAGCGCTGGTGGTCCAAGGAAGCGAGCGGAGAACCTCTTCCCTTCGTTGATGTCTTCTGCGAGACCGGCGCTTTTAACCTTATTCAGAGCCGCCGTATCCTCTCGTGCGCCAAGGAGATCGGCTTTCCACTCAAGATCCACGCGGATGAGTTCGATGGTTTAGGTGGAACTGGACTGGCGGTGACATTAGGTGCGGCTTCGGCCGACCACCTGGTCCAAACGCCTCCTGAGGATATCGCCGCACTCGGCCAATCTGACACCGTTGCAGTAGCGCTTCCCTGCACTCCCTTCGGTTTAGCTGAGAGGGAATACACTCCCGCGAAATCAATTATCGAAGCAGGCGGAATCCTTGCGCTGGCAACCGATCTCAACCCGGGAACAGCATGGTGTGAAAGCATGCAGATGGCGATTGCTCTTGCCTGTCGATATATGGAACTCACACCGGCGCAGGCAATTGCTGCATCAACGATCAACGCCGCAGCAGCCATCCGGCGCACCGAGATTCTCGGCAGCATCGAGAGTGGCAAACAAGCGGATATCCTGGTCCTGAATGTCTCTGATTACCGACACCTGGGTTACCGGTTTGGTACAAACCTTGTATCTATAGTAATTAAGAACGGGGAGTTGGTCTTCCCGGATAGCTAAAGAGGGTTACAGCAGATGGACTTTTTGATCGAAGAATTTCGTTGGGAATATATCCTGCTCATTCCGATTGTGCTGGCTCTCGGATGGTTTGTGATACGCTTCCTCTTTCGCACGACGGCTAAATTCCTGAGATGCGGTTGTCTAATCGTTCTGGTCGCTGTGGTCGCCTGGGCTCTGTACACCTATGTCTTGTGAATAGTTTTTTTTCGCAAGGAACTCTATCCCTCTTCTTCTCTACGCAAAAACTCCACGAAACTAACCCTCGTTTAGCTGTAGGCATAAGATACCTGGATACACATCGTTCCAAGATCCTGTCTGAAGGATACGAGCAAGTATTCAAAAGCAGTTCCATTGGCCAGACGTAATGTTTCCGGCCTCCGCGCCGACTCGTAGACTTGAGCGGACGATTCAGCGGTGAAACCTTCCACCGATCCACCTCCGCTTGTTCTCAAATCATCTTTTGGCGTGCAGCGAGCACTCCTTCTAGGCTTCTCGCGGGATGATGATCCAGCAAATAAGGTAAGGCAGCATCCCGGGCAGCCCGCCGGGAAGCGAGGCAATTATGAAACCAACTCGAAACCAGAGAGGGCGGATCCCGAAGAAGGCTCCCAAACCACCACAGACCCCGGCCAATATCCGATCCGATCTCGATCGACGCAAAACACGTCTTTGTGATTCTGACATTTTCTTCCTCCACCAGGAATAAAGATAATTATCCACGCAACAATGTCATTCTTCGTTCCCTGCGATTTCTTAGAATAACTATACCGCGAGCAGCTTGAGGTTTTACAAACCAAGTATATACACCCCTCCTGGACCTGAGTGACATACACCTGACAACCAACGTCAATTTAAACGATGGGCGCTCAATAATGATATACGCATGATTTATCGGGAAGTCGCGCGTGAAGGTATTCGCAAAAAAAAACAGCCCCTCTGGTAGAGGGGCTGCAAGTCATTCTGCCTTACCGGTCTAATACTCCGGCATCGGTGGCATTGGCGGAGCATTCTCTTCAGGAACATCCGTGATCAATGCCTCTGTTGTCAGGATCATGGCTGCAATGGACGCAGCATTCTCCATCGCACCCTTCGTCACTTTCGCAGGATCGATGATGCCTTTCTCGACCATGTCGACGTATTCACCTTGCATGACGTCATAGCCGATGTTTTTATTCTTGGCCTCTTCCTGCTTCCTGCGGACGGTTTCGATAACGACCGCACCGTCTTTACCACCGTTCTCGGCGATGCCTGCCATGGGAACTTCAAGCGATTTACGGACGATGTTGACGCCGATCATCGCGTCTTCGTTGTCCATCTTAACCTTGTTGAGCGAATCCATGGTGTTGATCAATGCGACACCCCCACCGGGAACGATGCCCTCTTCGACCGCAGCGCGGGTTGCGGAGAGCGCGTCCTCGACGCGGTGTTTCTTCTCTTTGAGTTCGGTCTCAGTCGCAGCGCCGACTCGGATCACTGCCACACCGCCAGCCAGCTTGGCCAGGCGCTCCTGGAGCTTCTCCTTGTCGTAATCGCTTGTTGAACGATCGATCTCGACCTTGATCTCTTCGATGCGCCCCTTGATGCGATTCTTCTCGCCAGCGCCTTCGATGACAATGGTGTCATCTTTGGTAACGACGACTTTACCCGCCTTGC
Source organism: uncultured Anaerolineales bacterium (assembly GCA_965363875.1). Classification (GTDB taxonomy): domain Bacteria; phylum Chloroflexota; class Anaerolineae; order Anaerolineales; family E44-bin32; genus E44-bin32. Next base: position 9,203 of record CBDTTY010000053.1, on the reverse strand, counting down.
CCAGATCGTTGACCGTGACGGACTCGAGCTTGCGTCCCAATTCCTCGGTGATGACAGTCCCACCTGTCAGGACAGCGATATCCTGAAGCATAGCTTTGCGCCTATCACCAAATCCGGGGGCTTTGATCGCAATAACGTTCAGCATGCCGCGTATCTTGTTCAGCACTAGCGTAGCCAGCGCCTCACCATCAACATCCTCAGCAAGAATCACAAGATCACGCTTGCCGATCTGGACGAGTTTCTCGAGGATGGGAACGATGTCTGTAGCGGCGGAGATCTTCTTATCGTGGATCAAGATATACGGTTCTTCGACAACTGCTTCCATGTTCTCCGGATTGGAGACGAAGTAGGGCGAAATGTAACCGCGGTCGAACTTCATACCTTCCACATACTCGGTCTCAAATTCAAGAGCCTTGGACTCCTCAACCGTGATCACGCCATCCTTGCCGACCTTATCCATCACTTCCGCGATCAAATCACCAATTTCGGTATCCTGGGCGGAAATGGCTGCCACGGATGCGATTTCCTCTTTGGTCGTAACATCGATCGCTTGCTTGGTAATCGCTTCCGATACAGCCTTAGCAGCGGCTTCGATTCCCCGCTTTAGCAGCATGGGGTTAGAACCGGCTGCCAGGTTTTTAAGACCATTGGTTACCATCGCATGTGCGAGGACCGTTGAAGTCGTTGTGCCGTCGCCGGCAATATCGTTGGTCTTTGTTGCAGCTTCTTTCAAGAGCTGAGCGCCCATATTCTCAAATGGGTCCTCGAGCTCGATTTCCTTCGCGACTGTCACACCATCGTGTGTGATCGTCGGTGAACCGAATTTGCGGTCAAGCGCTACGTTACGTCCCTTCGGGCCGAGAGTCGTAGCAACCGCGTTGGCCAGCACATCAACACCGACCTTAAGACGCCTACGGGCATCTTCCGAGAATGCTAGTTGCTTTGCAGTCATTGTTCTATAGCTCCTATCTTATAAAATTCATAAAACTACGAGCGTCCTCGAATTCTACTTCTCAAGGATCGCAAGGATGTCGCTCTCACGCAGAATGAGTAGTTTCTCCCCGTCCATTTTGATCTCGGTGCCTGCATACTTTGCAAAGAGAACTTGATCTTTTACCGAGACCTCAAGGCCGATATGCTTGCCCTCATCGTCGCGAGAACCCGGCCCTACGGCCAATACCTCGCCCTTTTGCGGCTTCTCTTTTGCCGTTTCGGGGAGCACGATACCTCCAGGGGTCATCTCTTCCTCTTCGAGAGGTTTGACCACCAGTCGATCGGCTAGAGGTTTAATCTTGAGTGCCATTCCGACTTTCCTCCTACTAAGATTTTGGGATTTCTGTTCGTTTACATTCCATTAGCACTCTAGTCACTAGAGTGCTAAACGCTTCGCAAGTTTAACCAATTCAGGCGTCGGTGTCAAGGGGTCGCGCTTGGAATCGACGTCGGGGTGGACAAGCTTAGGTTTGGGAGTTTCGGGGAAGCCAGAGCCTCTCGGCAGACAAGCCGTCCCTCCTCTACAATCGCCGATACAATCGGATCCTGCCCATACACCGCCATTAACTCCAAGAAGATCTCCTCGGCTCTTTCGCAGGCATCCTTTTGTTCAGCGTAGAAGGTTAAAGCCGATCCGTAGATGTAGTAGTACTCCACACTTGCATCACTCAGTGGCAATCCGACCACTGCTACACCGATGTCCGCAGCGATCTCACTGCCCGGGTCGCACAGGTATATCTTCAACTCACATAGCAAGTCGCCAACTTCGAGCGCATCACAGCCACCTACAGCACACTTCAGCACCGGGATTGCGCTCTCGTAATTCCTTGCTCGGAAGTATACGCTCCCTAAGCGGCCGTAAATATCCGGGTTCGATGGATCGATATCAAGCGCTCGTTCAATATTCAACGCAGCAATGAAGAATTCTCCCTGCCGGGCATAGGTACTCCCTATCGCTAGATAGGGTGTGGGATCTTCTATTCCGAGCTGCGAATTAATCTTTGTCGCCTTATCGTAGAAAGTAAGCGCGGTGTCGAAATCGGACAAAGCTCGATAGTTGTTTCCGATGCGAAGGTAAAGGAGCGTGAAGTTTGGCGTGATATTCGCCGCTTCCTGGTAGGCTTCGATCGCGCTGCGATACCACGCTTGATTCTCCAGCACGGTGCCATAGACCCTGTAGATATCCATGAGGAACTGTCGCTCGATCCCCTTCTCAAGCGCCAAGTCTACAGCGGTTTGCGCCAGGTCAGCAGCTCGACGCACGTCGCCCTGGTCGACGTACACCTCTGCCAGAAAGGCACTTGCCAGGAAGTTATCCGGGTCCAACTGGGCGGCTCGTATGGCAGCCTGCTCGGCTTCGGCTAAAAAGGCATCTTTGCGATTCTTCTCACGGATCACTGTTAGCGGGGTGAGGTAGACTGTGCGGCCGCTGATTACCCAGTATTCGTCACCGGTTGCTTCGACTACACCCGAAAAGCGCAGGTTCGCTTCGGTTTCGACGGTCGAAACAGGTGTTCCATCTCCTCCAGTCCCTTCGAGCTCAATAATATTGGCGGAAATCCGCCCTCCTTCTCCGATCGTTGCAGAAACGTGGACTGTATCGCCGGTAGTAATGGTGTCTTTCACTTCTGATGAGGCAGACCAGTCGTAAACCAGAGTCCGGATCGCGTAGGCAAATGAATTATCCGGGTCTACTTCTTTCGCTTGATCGATCGACGAGCGCGCCTCCTCCAATCGCTCGCGCCGTAGATCGAGCGTTGTTAGCAGGTCGCTTGAGTATGTTTGTGCACGCGCCAGCATTGCCCATAGTTCTGCATTCTCCGGATCTACGCGTACAGCATTTTTATAGGCTTCGATGCTGCTCTCCAAATCGCCGGCGAAGAAGTGGACTTCCGCCTCATCAGCATAAGAAGCTCCGGTACGGGTTGCTGTGGGTGTGGCCGAGAACAGCGGCTGAACATTTCCTTGCCTCTGAGCACGAACGAGCAGAAAGCCCCCTGCAATTAATAGCATAAGGGCAAGGATGCGCCATGGATTCGATCGACCTCGACCTTGGCTTAGCTTGAGTTTTTCACCGGTTAAACGCATGATTATGATTGGGCTCAGGAGGCCGGAGTGGATTCCGCCTCAGGCGTGGGTGGGCGCTCTAATTCACCGCACAGGATGAGCCCCTCCCGGGCATTGAAAACCGCGATCTCATCCTCCGGGACTGTTTGCAGGATCGCCTCGAATATTTGAATAGCTCCTTCGCACGAATTCCGTTTTGCTAGCGCCAACCCATAAGTGTAGTAAAACTCTACGATACGGAAATCATCTTTCTTCAGGGGTAGGCCTTCCACCCATACGCCTTCGTCGGATTGTCCGCCGCGGATCGCCAGATTAAATTGAACGATCGCTTCATCCAATACACCATTGTGATAATACATTCGACCCAAATTCCCCCGCAGTCGAGGGTTCACCGGATCGATTTCAACGGCGTTACGAGCATATTGGCTAGCTACACCATACTCACCAATGCCTGCATAAAGCTGCACCAGATAAGTGAGGGGTTCCGTGCTCATGGGTGATAGAGCGACAGCGTTGAGGTAACTCTCTCGAGCCCCATCGTAATCTCCCATCGCCCGCAGCATATTCCCGATGTCGAGATGCAAGCGTGGAAGATAGGAGTTAAGGCTACGGGCAACTTCGTAGGATTCAAGAGCTAGCTCCCGGTTCCCGGTCATCTCCCACACGTAAGCCAGTGCGCGATGAGCCTCCAATGATGTGTTATCCATGGCTACAGCAGCTCGAGCATGCTCAAGCGCAGTTTCGTAATTTTCAAGGTTTGTATCAACCAGTATTTCAGCGTATATCGCGCGGACTTCTGGGATGTTCTGGTTAATCCCCATCGCGGTTTCAGCTTCTTGTAGCGCCTCGACCATTAATTCATTACTGGTGAGTGGATCCTCGACATAACCAGCCTGGAAATCCAGCGACCAACCTAAAAACGCATGCGCTAAAGCCGAATCCGGGTTGAGCACGAGTGCATCCCGGGCTGTGATTTCCGCATCCTCGTAATTCCCAGCGAACATCCGCACCCTCGCCAGTTCGATATAATGTGCCAATTCACGTGGGTCGGCCAAAATCGCATCTAAATAAGCATCTTCTGCCTGTTCCAATTTCCCGGAATCGAAAAGACTTTCCGCCTCCAGAACGAAAGATGCTGGACTTCGCGTGGGTGTTAATGTCGGGATAAAGGGAGGCGGTATGGTAGGGATATATATCTGCCATAAATATACAGCTGCAGCGATAAAAACCAATATCAGAAGCAAACGCCAGGGGCTGGAGCGCCTACGCTTCTTCCGTAAATTCCATTTGCTTCCGCTTAAATTCATCCTCTTTTGTGTACCCTGTCACACCATAGTTTGGGTGAGCATCTTACCACCCGCTGCAACCGAGCGTCAAGAAATGAAACGCTACGTATCTCCGCCGCATTCCCTGCTCTAATCATCTCGATTAGTCCAAGATCGCATACCCATTAATATAATCCAACCAGTTGCCGGCAAGGGACCAGCTTCAAATTCAAGTACGGTATAATGCGCCCCGTGGAATCAGGACCAAGACTACCGAAGCTAGATGATACAGCGCCTCAGAGCACGGCGGATTTCGAACCCGAAGGCTCGCAGTTGAAACCTTCGGTATCGGGAAACTCAACACGACGAAGATTGTTCTATATCTTTCTCGTCTATCTTGCCGCGCTAATCGCCATCGGGCTGGTGGCTTATTACCAAGGGCGTGGGCTCAATAGCACCGAGGAGATAGCACAGGTCTCCGCGGCGATGTATGAGCAGTTTGAGCTCGGCATAGCAGATCTTGATGCTGGCCGTTATGAGGTCGCTCGGCAGCGGTTTGAAGCCATCATCAACTTTGATCCCGCTTATCCTGGTGCGGAGGACATGCTCGTCGTAGCGCTCGTAAACCTTAATGTGCCCACGGTAACACCCACGTCCGAACCAACGCCCACCCCGGATCCATCCCCACCTGAAGATCTAATGGCACAGGCGAAAGATGCAATTACAGACGAGGATTGGGATACAGCCATTAACAAACTACTCTCGCTGCGCGCCAAGGATCCAGCGTACCAACCTGTGAGGGTGGATGGTTTGATGTACATCTCACTTCGAAACAAAGGTATGGAGCTAATCTCCCAGGGGCTTATGGAAGAAGGGCTGTATAACTTGAGCCTGGCAAAACGATTTGGTCCTCTCGATCGAGATGCAATGTTCCGCATGACTCTTGCGCAGCAGTATCTTCTCGCAAACAGCTTCATCGGGCTAAATTGGATCCGCGCTTCGGAGCTCTTCCTACCTCTCTGCGAACAAGGCGCCACACTCGATTCCTGTAGAAAATACGCCGAAACTGCATGGAAATACGGCGACCTGCTCTGGGATGAGGGTGATGAATGCGGCGCTTCTGAGCAATATGATGCTGCGCTCAACGCCTGGGAACTCCCTGATTTGGCACCGACAGCCTCAGAGGCGAATGAAGTTTGTGCAACCCAATCGGCGCCTCCACCGGTGCCGACCGCAACCCCAACACCCACCCTGACGCCAACACCCGATGGCAACGGCGGCGGGAGCTAGCATGGATATCTGCCCACGCCCTGGCCAACGCTCATAATCGCGAATTAATTCCAGCAATCAGCGCAATGATGTGTGCATCAGTGGTTTCACTCTCCACGCTGTTATCTTAATTCCAGCTCTGATATAAGCTGCCATCCTCTAAATTGTGGTGCGACGAAGCGGCTTACCCCTGCCTCGCTTTTTTTACACCCTCCTCGCTCGTCCTGACGTCCATCGAAATAACCTAAATGGGCATACAACTTGCATCAAATCCTTCGAAGACAAACGACTCCGACACGTCGATAACGCCTTCAGATCTGCCTTCTGCGCATGAGCATCTGCAATTCCCATCGCAAGCGCTCAGAAATCAGATCGGACCCGAGATTATCCAACGTACTTGCTGCGGTAGAACCACCACGCTGCATGTGCTGAAAAGAGATCAGAATGGACCTGATTGAATTACTGCTCACTTTAGGGATGGCAACACTTTATATCGGTTTCGCCTCAGGCATGGGTTTCGTTGCCAGGCGAGGTTGGATCGATAATAACAAACGCTGGGAACGCGCCTTGGCTGTGGCCTATGGTCTTCTAATCTTTTTGCCCGCATCCATCCTCATCCGCTACTACGAAGCATGGAGCCTTGGTTTGCGCATCACAGTGATTCTGTCAGGGGTCATCTCTCTCGTAATAATATTTCTCCGCCCAGCCTGGCTACCTACACATCTCTGGTCCCGAACAATCTCGCGTCGCTACTCTGCGCTATCTATGGGCATCATCTGTGCCTGGTGCATTCTCGCCTGGCGAATCCAGATGAGCCCTGCCGCGCTGTTCCTTGGACTCGCGGCCTGTCTTGCTGGCCTCTCATCGCTCAGATCCTCGCTCCAAAACGCGTGAAACATCAATCCGATTAAGGTACAATGAATCGCTCCTTCCTATAGTTTGGATCGCATAAACAGAGGACATCTTGCTGGAACTAACATTCCTTGGTACTTCGGCATCGGCGCCATCAGTTCACCGCGGGTTATCCGCCCAGGTTGTAAGCTACCGAGACCAACGTTTCCTGATCGATTGTGGTGAGGGAACCCAACGTCAGATCCTGCGTTCGGGCTTAGGATTCCGCCGCTTAAATCGAATTCTAATCACGCATGGCCATCTCGATCACATCCTTGGTCTCGCCGGATTGCTTTCAACCTTTTCTCGCTGGGAGGCAATTGACCGCCTTGAGATTTGGGCAGGGGAATGGGCCATGGAGCGGATACATGACTTGCTCTACGGTGTTGTTCTTCGCGGCGCGCGTCCTCCTCTAGATATCAACCTGCGCATCCTTGAACCGGGGTTGATAATTGAGGAAAATGGCCTGCAGGTCTCCGCGATCCCCGTCTCCCATCGGGGACCGGGCTGTTTCGGATTTGTTTTTGAGGAAGCCTCACACCGCCCCTTCCTCGTGGAACAAGCAGAGGCGATGAATGTGCCCTCGGGACCACTCCGCGCGGAGCTTGTTGCCGGCAAACCCATCACCTTACCAAATGGTAGTGTGATAGACCCGGAGGATGTCCTTGGACCTCCGCGCAAGGGCGCTCGGCTGGTCCACATAGGCGATTGCGGCAGTACAAAAGGATTGCAGAAAGCCGCGCTTGAGGCAGACGCACTCGTGATTGAGGCAACTTATCTCTCTTCTGAATCCGATCTAGCGAAGAAGTTCGGGCATTTATCTGCAGGTCAGGCTGCGGAATTTGCTCAACGTATTGGCGTGCGCCACCTTTACCTAACCCACATCTCCCGCCGATACCGGGAGAAAGAAGTTGTCGAGGAAGCGAGGGCCATCTTTCCAAACACCACCATCGCTCGCGACTTCGATCATTTTCAGATCAAACGAGCGGAATGAACTTTACCAATCCTTTCCTGTATCCATCAAGAATATCCCCTTTTCCAATGAATCACATTTCCGGATGAATCAAACCCGGCAACCTCTACCCCCGAGGGAGCAATTTGGAAGTTGGAGGGAAGAGTTACTCTCCTGTTTCCGCGTTAATTGATATATTTTTTCTTGAGGAATGGTTATAACCATCGCTGGCTAATCTAAGAAAAGGTGTACGATATCATCCACGGATAAATCAAGTAAGGATTCGACAACCAAATCTGCGTCCTGCAATGCCTCGGCTGCATGCGTTGTCGTCACCCCGACCGCATGCATTCCAGCCTTCTTAGCGCCACGAACTCCTACGACAGCATCCTCTACTACAACACATGCACCAGGACCCAGCTCGATCTGTCTAGCGGCTTCCAGGTAGACCGCAGGGTCTGGTTTCGCGGGGAGGTCATGTCCAGAAACAAGCGCCTGGAAATATCCCTCTATCTGCAATTCTTCAACCACAGCGTGGATATTCTCTTCCGGCGCCGAAGATGCAATCGCCTGCCGCATGTTCAGCGAATATAACTGTTCAAGCAGCTCCACCGCTCCCGAAAGAGGTTCGACGGTCCCTTTAATGATCTCGCGGAAGACGCTTTCTTTCTCCGAGCTTATGCGACGCAGAAGATCCGCTTCAGGCGGCTCGCCGAGCATGATTGTAAGGATCTCCCTGTTATTCATGCCGAAGGTCTGCTCGTGAAGCTCCCTGGACATTGTTAAACCAAATCGGGGCAGAACGCTTATCCAACTTTCGAGGTGTTGTTGGGAACTTGCTATCAAAACCCCATCGAGATCCCAGAGAACTCCATATTGTGAGAGATCGAAATCCTTCATTTTCAAACTGTCGCTCCGTGGCTTGGCGCTCCCCGCGGATGTCCGCTGCGCTCTCCAGAAAGATTATTCTGAGGGGAGAACATGGGGGAGACTTTGAGTATTACAAACGGAACAATATAAAGAATACTAGTGTTTGGTCAACAACTGAGGTGGAGTGCAGCGATCACTCGTCGTCGCTCACGCATTTCATTGTACGCCTTACTAGCCCCTTCAGTCCGTAAAACAACGAGCTCAATCCCCCGCTCTGTTATCAATGCTCGTATATCCTCCGAGACTTTCATCCTTCCAAAAACACCCCGCCCAAGCATGATGGTTTCTGGGTTACCTTCTAACACTTCGACTAAGTCCTCGAGTGCCAAGTTATGCCCGTCTCTTCGCCGCCAATTGGATCGGACTCGGTCGGGGAAAATGATCACATCTCGATTGTAAACAACGTCATCGATGACGATTCGACCGAAACGGAGTGCCTGGATCTCGGGAGGATTGCTCAAGAATGTCTCCCGCCTGCGTTTATCCGAACGCGGAAATTGTTATATTCAGCAGTGGGCTCTTCCCAGGCGACCTCGACATTCTCGACAACTGCAGAGGGAGGCCCTTTTTGGCACCACTCGATCATTTGTTTTACCGCATCATCATCACCGGCAAGCAAAACTTCAACACGGCCATCCCAGAGATTCCGCACCCACCCCGTTAGGCCGAGGATTCGCGCCTCCTGCATTGTATGATAGCGAAAGCTCACCCCCTGAACTCTCCCTTGGATTAAGAGACGCGCCCGTGCTGCACCCATAAAGCTCTCCTGCCGGTTCAAATCAGAGCAACTATAAACGATAGCTCTCAAAAAAGCATGGGGGTCTCTTCTACTATTT
>CBDTTY010000052.1:0-13930 GCA_965363875.1 uncultured Anaerolineales bacterium | reverse complement strand
GCTGAAACTAGAGAAGCTGATGACGACAGCCAACCATTCAGTTTAATGGCGTTAGGATGAGGAGGACGCTGCTTCGGATTTCAGGTATTGTCAGGCTCAATCCAATCCCTTACCCTCGATCTTCCTTCCCTGTCTACTTAATTGTCAGCTAAATGGGAATTCCCGCAGCATTACGACAGTACAATCGTGAGTGAATGCAGCCATTGAAACCAGTTTCGATGTGGGTCGTAATCTTATCGCCAAGGTGTACGGAGGGAAATAATTCGGAGATGTGGAGTTGACGATGTACAGCAGAAATAATCGGACCCAATCTTCATTACGAAATCTCATTGGGGTATCTGTAATTGGACTTATGGTCTTGTCCGCGTGTGCACTCACACCCGCTGATGTGACTTCGCAGGAAACTGGACCAAGCCTCCAGGATCCGCCCCAAGCGGCGGCAACGCTTCCTCCAATGTGGACACCAACCAATACACAACCGCCTGTCTCAACCCCGATAGAATCGCTCGCCCCCGGCCAGGAGACTGCGCAACCGCTCGACCTCGACTCTCTTGTCCCTGTCGAAATTGTTACCCCCTTTCCCCAAAGCGGCGACATCACTGGATGGCAGCGGGTAGAGACGAAACTCGCCACCTTCTGGCTCCCCGCGAGCTATGAAATTATCGACCTGGGAGATGGATTCGGAGAACTCTTTGGCGACTTTTTCGAGGCTTTCGCTGTGGGCATGGGCGAATTCGTTGGAGAGTTAAGCAGTGAGCTGGGCGGCGATGGCGCGACCCCCGAACCACTGAATCTGGATGATCTCAATAGTGCCTTCGAATTCGATTTCATCATTGCCACCGACGAAGACCTCTTGACAAACGCATTCTTGATCAGCCAGCCGCGCGAACGAGGAACCGATTTGGATTATCACCTTCACGATGCTCTTAACGGAATCGAGGGCGACTTTACACTGCTCTCACTACAAGCGATCGAGGGGGCCAAGTATGAAATGGGACGAGCCATACTTGAGGTGCAAGATCCGGAGCTGCAGATGATGGGCAGCATGCTGATGTACGTCATCCTTGGGAATGACAACGTCTGGACGCTTAGCTATCAGACCGCTTCGGAAAAGTTCGATCAACTTTTACCGACCTTCGAGAAGAGCGCTGATAGCTTCGAGATCAAGCCGTAAAAACAGCTCCTTTAAGAACACCCAGCAGCACTCATGGGATGTATATCGTGGTCCTTCTCACGCTGGTGAGGAGTTGTTGGTTGTATGTGGAGTGCGGAAGCTCTGCTTCCGGTCGCAGGTCTTAAACCTCCCGCAGGTTATTCTATCTTGCGGGAGGTTAGGGGATAACTTGTTACTTGATGGAGGCAGGCCAACACACGGGTCGGCCCCTACCATTTATATATATGGCGAAACTGAGCAGCCATAATCCGCTTGGTCACACATAGTTTGGAAGGGAACCTGCTTTTCTTCTTGATGGGTGATATCATGAGACCAAAGTGTCAGAAGTTCTCCTGAAAGTGCTCGTTACGTGAAATGGAGAGAGGAGCGCTCGATGAAAACCCGCCATGGTTTAATCCCACTGCTAGTGTTCCTGCTTCTCACATCAGCCTGCGGGACATCCGAAACCACACCCCTGCCCGGGATGCCTTCCTCAACTCCAGAAGAAATCACGGTCACTGAAAGCGTTCAAACCAGCACACCTTCCCCTACACCACCTGAGCCTACTCGTGACACATCAACAATGCCAGTTCCAGAAAATGTGACGCCTATCCCGCCACTCACGGCTGGTGAACCGGCAACGATCACATCCATCCATATGATCACGGAGCTTGGTGGATGGGCTATCGGCGGCGACCAAGACCCAGGCGATCATGTCTTGCGCACCTTGGATGGCGGCGAGACCTGGGCGGATGTCACTCCGCCCGAACCCATCGAGTCCACCGTACCCGCGCGCAAAGCTGTTGTGGGATCTTTCTTAAATCTCGATCAAGCCTGGGTTCTGTTTTATCCGGCGAAGTTTTACGGCGGCGTCGCCCCCGTGAGTATTTGGTGGACCGAGGATGGGGGAACAAATTGGACACAAGGTGCGCTCGCTAAACGATTGGAGATCAATGAAGACCCTCCAAGCGTAATATTAGTCGACAATCAAACGGGCTGGGTCTTCGTTGAGAGCGTCGTGGGGATGGGGCACCATCTGTTCTATTTGCTGCGGTCGGAGGACGGCGGCAATTCCTGGGAAGTCCAGGCAGAACCCCCGGATAGCGTGACGACATGCCACCGCACCGCAATCACCTTCCTCGATAGCCAACACGGCTGGATGACCAGCCAATGCCCATTTGAACTTGCTGGCGGCGTTTTCCTCGAGACGACTAATAACGGAGGAGACACATGGGAACGGCTCACCCTCCCCCCTCCGACGGGCAACCCCAATCATTTTGAGCAATCCAGCCTATGCAGAACGCGATCCCCTAATCTCCTCGGACAAGGTCAGGGGACCTTGATCGTGACTTGCCACTTAAAAAGTGGAGGCACTTCAGACCTCGTATACTCAACGTGGGATGACGGTTCGACATGGCAGACGAGCACCTTCCCCGGCGGCGAGCTTTCGATGCAAGCGGATGGCTTCGGCTGGGCTCTCGGGATGGAGATTTCTAATACACTGGATTTTGGTCTGACCTGGGAGCGAGTGAAGATCGTGAGCTGGGAGGGTCAATTCAGCTTCATCGATCATGATCGGGGGTGGGCGGTCGCACGCTCTGGCGAAGAAATTGCGCTCGTACAGACCATCGACGGTGGAAAGACCTGGCAAGAGCTTGAGCCAGTAGTAGCAACATCTGTGGCCATCTCCCAGGCAGAACCTTGTATGCTTTCGGCTTCAAGTTCAATAACCGCTTATAACCGACCGAGTCTTCAAGCAGAGCCATTCGGCGATCTGCCAGTTGGAATGTCACTCTATGCAACCGCCCGCACCGCGGATGGGTGGATCGGATTCGATCCGGGGTATGCCCAGGCGGCGAATATCGGTGTCTTCCACCACCGCTGGGTTCAAGAGGGGGCAGCCATCGATCTCGAAGGGGATTGTGATTCTCTCCCCATCGTCGTCGGTCCTCCCCCGGGAATATGTTTCAACATGTTTATGATCGACGCGCCGCTCCTTGTGCAACCGCTGCCCGGCGCCGATGTTCTTCACTTGATCTCGTCGGCAGACTACGCAATGGTGATTGGGAAATCGGCGGATGGCTGGCTGAAGATCGATCTGAGCGTGGGAAATATTGGACAGAATATCGAAGGTTGGGTCGAGGGGATGAACGCCAATTTCAACGGTCCTTGCGCCGACCTGCCCATAATTGCGCCCTGATCGGACCTGGATTGGCATTTTCTCACCACCAGGATATATCCCACTGACAGAGCATTAGGTTTTTGAAACTGAAGCGATCCTCATTGTGCGAACATCTCGAAAAGAACAGGATTTATCCTTGACCAATCAGGAGCTAAGACCTGCGCACCTTCCGCAGTCGTAAAGCCCTGGACCATCTCTCGGGAGATGATACGGGCATCGATTCCGCCAGGTCCGCTGCGTAGAACTGCTACCAACAGACGGGGCCAGACCCATGGAGCCAAATCCGTATCAACATGGCGAATAAGTGAAATAAAAGCTCCCGGCAGAAGAGGCCAACCACGCGGATCGGACATTTTACTTAACAAAGCCTTGATGAATATCTGCCCGTGCGCCATGCGGAAGAAGTCATCGCTTCCCTCCCGGTCACGTACGAAAGCCAACGCCGACTCCCCATCCAACACATGGATCCCGGGAGGCAGACCGCCAGTTGATGTTTCTATCTCGATTGGAACACCTCCCAGCGCATCGACAAAAGATATTAATCCTTCGAAATTGAACCTCACGTAAGCGTCCACATCCACCCCAAAGTTCTCGTGGATAGTTCTCACCGCCGCTGCAGGACCTGACCCTGTTTTCTCTGCTTCTGCGAAGAAATGCGCGGTGTTGATGCGGTTTTCACCATTTCCTGGGATGCTCACCCAGAGATCCCGCGGGATCGAAAGCATGCCTACATAAGGTTGTGGAGGCACAATCGTGGTGAGAATCATCGTATCGCTCCGCCCCAGGTTGGTGCCTACTGGCGAACGATCGATCCCGAGCAGCAAGATGTTCGTCCGCACGGGTATAAACAAGTAAATCGCGGTGGCTAATCCAAGGAGAAGCCCAAGAAAGACCGCTCTTCGCCTCCAGGGTTTGCGAGGCTCGGCGGAAACGACCACTGCATGTGTATTTGGTATCACTTCTGTACGAGTCGATCTTACCCGTACAGGTTGGGTGTCCTCCATATCAAATTGGCCATTCATAGGCGCAGATTCTACCACTCATATATTCGATGGCGTGAAAGCGACGCCTCGTGCTTATCCTCCAATAGACCAACGATAGAACTAGAAGGTGATTGCGTAATCTATGTTACGCACCGTAAAATTATAGAGAACCTTCGAAAGATAAACGCCATGGCAAAATCCGTGCTCTTATTTATCCTTCTGTTGTTTGTCGCCACGTGGCTTATTGCCAGACCAGCCGTGTTTATTATCCCGCCCATGGACGAGTATCCAGCAGGGGTGACGTTGGTTTATTACGATCGAGCAAACGGAGCCCCCTTCTTCACCTCAACCGATTCCTACTGCTTGTACTCGACGGGTGATGTGACCACGCGGTGTCGCAACGCGGCGCTAAATTCGATTGATCCCTTGCTCCAGAACCTTATGGCAACTTTACCGTATTCAGAATGGGCATATCTGCGAAGCACGAATGGGGTGATGTACAGCCCGTAAGCGGATCAAGCTGAAATATCAATAAATACCGCCTGGTTCCCCAACAGACGTAACCTGTGGTTGCCCTCGATTCCCAGAGGAGCCGGCTTTCACCCATAAATAAACCATGGATAATCACGATAGTTCCCCATCTTCGAAGCTGCTCCTGAAGTACTTCATAATCACAATTTTCAGCCTTATTGCATTAACTCAATTGTCAGGGATGCTCGTTGCTGGACGCGGCGGGGTCGCTGGATCGTTCGGAATCCGCGCAATGACTCACGATTGCATTGGACTGCGCATCAGTACAGAGAAGGCGATTGAATTATTCCCTGAAGGTGAAATCGAATTTCATTTTCTATTATTCCATTTCCGCTACTCTGTATCATCTGAGTTCGCCGATTCGGACCAGTTGTTTTGCATCGGGCAAGATATCTGGTTCGGGGAATAGCTGGTATCCAGGGAGCACAATCCCGCTTCGCCGGGAATCGAAGCTGCGTGAGCACCCCTTGTGAATTAGCGCCATCCATTTTGCACGACCGCAGAGCGCTTTGTGTATCTCCGATAGGCCGCCAATTCCTGTCCTTTCTACTTAAAATCCACACTAAACAAAAAAAGAGCCGATCGCGCGATCGGCTCTTTCTTACAGCTCATGATTTTGTCATACCGGAAGCGGGCCGGTCTCGTTCATCTCATTAAATACTCTCGTTTTCCCACCCGTTTCGGCATCCGCCAGGATGACATCCTTCAGTTCGGCAAAATTGGCAAAAAACTCAAAGAAATCAAAAAGAGGCGCCCTGTTTTTTTGATCTAAAAGCTCTCCCATGAGATTATCACAAACAAAAGTTATTCGGGTTCGGATTGGTGAGACGGATACCAGATGAGCAGTTCCGATAACGCTCTCAGCTGGAGGCTCGATCTGGGGATCGCGAGGTTGAGAATAAATCGACACGCGTAATGCGCTTGTCATTGGAGAAAAATGCAGCGATGCTGGATCCCCGCGTAAGGACCAAAGGGAATAACTATATTTTTCAATAGCTTCAATAAGAAGTTCTATCGATTGGGAGATGTTGCACGAAGTGTATAGGACAGACGCTGTGTCCATTCCTCAATCCATTCGGGTTGAAAGAATAGGCATACAAAGGTATCCCCCAGCGCCACTCAAACCGTTCAAATATTATATCACGGCTCGCTTTCCGCGCCAGGCTGCGAAGGTGAAACCTCACACTCGAAAACCAATCGCTGATCTGCTCATCGGTCAGGAGATGCAAAACACGAAAATCCAATGGGCTCGAACTCCGTTCAGGAGGACTCCTCCCCTAAAACGAGGCGGATTCTGTGCTTCACGGGATCACTCTTAAGCAGGATGACGCCATCTTCAAGAAGGCGGCCGTCCATCTCAATTGAGCGAACGCCTCGTTCAACATGATCCGGGTTCTGAACCTCGATGGAGTAAGCCGCCTCGCCATAGCGATAAGTGAGTGTAAACCCATCCCACCAACCGGGGATTACTGGATCAAGCTGCAGCTGATCCCCTTCAAGCTGGAAGCCGAGGATCTCTTCAAGCCAAACGCGATACATCCAGGCGGCCGACCCTGTGTACCACGACCATCCCCCTTGCCCAACGCGCCCCTGCAGCTGATACACATCCGCCGTGACGACGTATGGCTCAACCCTGTAGCGCCACACGTTTTCCGACTCCTTGGTTTGTTCGATCGGGTTCATCATGCGCAGCAAACGCGCCGCCCGATCGCCGTCCCCTTTGCGCGCCATCGCCATCGCCAACCACAGGGATCCGTGCGTATACTGGCCGCCGTTCTCACGAACACCCGGAGGGTATCCCTTGATATACCCGGGGTTCCGGTGAGATTTATCGAATGGAGGCGTGAAAAGTAGGACCAGTTTATCCTCCTCGCGCACAAGCTGTCTCCAGGCTGATTCAAGGGCGATGCTCGCTCTTTCAGGATTCGCCGCGCCGCTCAACCACGCCCAAGATTGCGGCAGTGAATCGATGCGCGCTTCCTCATTCATGGATGATCCGAGCGGAGTCCCATCATCGAAAGTCGCGCGGATGTACCAATCCCCGTCCCAGGCTTCCTGCTCGATGCGCTCGGCAAGGATTTGCGCCCGCTCCAAATACTGCACCTTCAGATCGCCCTCACCAACGCGATCGGCGAGGTCGGCCATCCTGTGCAGCACATCAATCAGGAACCATGCCAGCCAAACACTCTCCCCCCTGCCATCCGCCCCCACCCGATTCAACCCGTCGTTCCAATCCCCTGTACCGATGAGCGGTAATCCACGCGGTCCTTCTGTTAGTCCGCGTTCAAGCGCTCGGCGGCAATGCTCAAAAAGGCTGGCCCGCTCCACTGTGACGTCGGGGACGAGAAAGACTTCATGCTCGCCCTCCTCGAGCTGTCTGGCTTCAAGGAATTGGATTCTCTCCGAAAGGATAGCTTCATCGCCCGTGACACGGACATACTGCGCCGTAACATAGGGAAGCCAGAGCAGATCATCCGAAATCCGGGAGCGGATGCCGGCGCCGCTCGGAGGGTGCCACCAGTGCTGGACATCTCCTTCCTGAAACTGACGGCTGGCAGCTAGCAAAAGATGGTCTCGGGCAATATCCGGCATTGTGTAAAGGAAAGCCATCATGTCCTGAAGCTGGTCGCGAAAACCGATCGCGCCTCCGGATTGGTAGAAGGCAGAGCGACCCCAGATTCTGCAGCTCAAGCTTTGATACAACAGCCACCGGTTAAGTAGGAAATCCATCGAAAGCTCGGGCGAATCCACCTGGATCGTCCCTAGAATTCCATCCCACCAACGCCGGGTGCTCTCCAAGGACGCATGAACTGCCAAATTCTCTCGGTATGTGCGTACGATCCGGACGGCGTCATCGTCTGAGTCCGCTTGTCCGAGGATGCAAACCAATTCTGTCTCTTGCTCCGGTGCGAGCTCGATCTGAACCTGAATCACCGAGCACGGATCCAAGCCTACTCCCGTACGCCCTCCCAATGACATGCGCTCCAACCCTACGGGTTTGACCATTGTCCCATTTCGTCCGAGGAATTCCGTGCGATCAGCGGTGTAGGAAACTGCATCCAGGCTCATCGCCGCGAAGGCTACTCTCTCAGGGAAGTCCGGGTGATAGCCGTTGCGAGCGAGCAGCACCTGATCGCCCTCCTGCCATTGAGTGACAACGTGCATTTGAGAAGTCTCCCGATTCTCGCCCAGAGTCCATTCAACATAAAAGAAGATGGATAATTTCCTGATCTTGGATGAGTCGTTTCGCAGCTTCAGAATCTGGAGACGAACAGGCTCCCCACCTTCATCATTTTGAGGTACGAAGACCGTCAACTCCTGCTCGATCGTATGGCTGTTATGCTCGAAAACGCTGTAGCCGGCGCCGTGTCTGGCCCGATAAGCCGGTCTTTCCCGAATCGGCAACGCCGTGGGATTCCAAAAAATGCCGCTCTCATCATCGCGTATGTAGATCGCATCCGAGGCGGGATCAAGAACGGGATCGTTTGACCATTCAGTGAGACGATTCCGCTGACTGTTGCCATACCAAGTAAAACCCACACCGGATTCGCTGACCATCGTGCCGAAATGCTGATTGGCGATGACGTTCACCCAAGGCATGGGTGTATTAGTTTGCGGACCCAAATAAATCACGTATTCGCCACCATCCTGCGTGAAGCCACCAAGGCCATTGAAGTAAGGAAGCTCCATGAAAGAAAGCCGTGCGGATGGTTCCTCCGTCACCCGCTTCTTGCGCATCTCCTCTGGAAGTTCAACGCTCTCAGAGGGCGTCCCTAATTGCTGTGGCAGAGGGCCGCGAGCGGCAACCAGGGAAACATGGGCAGTGGCAAGAATGAGCTTCAAATCTTCCTCGGGGATCTGGTCGGCGCTGCGCAGGAATACACCCCCGGGTTGATCAACGCCCGTATACATCGAATTAGCCTGGATCAACCGCTCGATCTGCTCGTTGAGCGGCTGCTCGTAAGAACTCGACTCCTCATTCAAGATGACGAGGTCGACCACCAGGCCGTGCTGACGCAGGTAGGTATGCGCTTGGAGCATCTGGCGTACAAGGCTAATGTCCTGCACCTCCCCGATGCTCACAACTGCAATGGGCAGATCGCCGGAGATGCCATACGGCCATAGCGAAGATTGGCCCTTTTGGCTGCCTTGGATGCGTTCGAGCGGCGGTCGTAATTGGGCATTGTTGTAGAGCATATGCGCCGCCAGCCGCTGGAAACGACGCGCGTCATCGGGGTGGATCCGTAGCAGCCTCAATTCAAGCTGAGCATAGACCCAAGCTAATTCAATCGCCCGCGAGACCGCGGTTGGTTCCCCATATTTCTCCATGAGCGCCAGAACGTCATCGCGCGACTCCGCCGCTCCCAAGATCAGTGAGAACTGGGTTGTCTGACCCGGCCGCAATATCACCCGCCGGCGCAGGCTCAGGATGGGGTCCAGGACGTAGCCGGCGCTGTTGGTCAAAGTACGTCCCATCGCCTGTGGATGGCTCTTGGAACGCCCCCGCCCGATGAAGATTTCCCGATCGGTTTCATACTGCATACTTGCTTCGGCATCGCGCTCGAAGGTCAGGCGATGGGCGACGTAAATGGGTGGATCGTCGTCATCGCGCGCTCTACGCGATGCAACCAACGCACGCTGAGCCGCGACAGCTTCGGTCTGGATGAACAATTTGCTGAATGCCGGGTGCTGGCGGTCGGCGGCGTGCGGAGCCATGGCGAGTTCGATATAGCTTGTGACTTCGATTTGATGCGTGCGGCCGGTGCGGTTGATTAGCGTAACACGGCGGATCTCAACATCATCTTCCGGAGAGACCACGATCTCCGTCTCGGTCTCGATCCCATTATCCGATCGGTGGAATACCGCCCGGTCTACAGAGAATCGCACTCGATACGATTCGGAATCTTCATCCACAGGATGATAGGTATTGGACCAAATTTTGTTGCTATCCAAGTCCTTAAAGTAACAATATGTACCCCAGGAATCGCGTGTCGTATCCGCCCGCCATCTCGTCAGATCAGAATCGCCCCATCGGCTGTACCCACCGCCAGCATTCGTCACCATCAATGAATAACTGCCGTTGGAGAGCAGCTCCACTTTTGGCATTGCCGTGTGCGGTGTATTGAATTTACTGACGGAAGGTGCGATCTCGGAAACTGATACCCGCGAAGGAGGTCCTTCACGTGTAGAGATGTGATGCACCGGCGGCGAAACAGGGATACGCTCATACAGCAATGGCTCCGCCGCTCGAACGCGTGGATCGGCATGGAACCAGCGTTGAATCGATCCTTCGTGGAGCAGGTTGGAAAGCGCAAGAAAACTCATTCCCTGATGATGGGCCATATATGCCCTGATGATCACCCCGCGCTCACCTTCGCGTACACGTTGGCGGCTGAAGTCTATGGATTCGTAGTAGCCATAGTCGGCCATCAGACCATCCACAGCGAGTCGGCGCAGATTGGAGACGGCTTCTTCAGGCGAGACACTCACCGCCAACAGCGTGGCATAGGGAGCAATAACGAGATCCTCCTCCAGCCCACGCTTCAAACCCAAGCCAGGGACGCCGAAAGCCCGATATTGATACGTCTTATTCAGGTCCAGATCTCCATAAGCCGATTCCGAGATTCCCCACGGCACCTTTCGCTTCCTTCCGTAATCGATTTGTACCATCACGGCTTCCTTTGCCGCCGCGTCGAGTAAAGAATTGGAGAAAGTGCGTTGGAAGAGCAGCGGCATCAGATACTCAAACATCGTACCCGTCCAACTCAAGAGCGCCATCTTGCCGCTGATCGTGCCATAAGGGCGGTGCATAGAGAGCCAGTGCTCATTGGGGACATCACCGCGGGCGATGGCGACGAAACTGCCCAGGCGGGCTTCGCTCGCTAAGAGATCGTAGAACGAGCTATCCAGCCTACCCTTGGAGAGGTTATAGCCGATCGAGAAGAGTCTGCGCTCCGGATCGTAAAGAAAACGCATGTTGATCTCGCTAGATAGCTTGCGGGTCTGTTCACTGATCGCCTCCGCTTGTGTCCACAATTCCCCCGCAAACCGCTTCGCATCTGAGTATGACTCGTCCAGCCGGTTGAGCCATCCTTCAACATCCTGTGGCCCTTCTTCCCAAGCTCGGGTGAGTGATGAGATGGTCCGCTCGGCATCGGAATCGCCGGAGGCGAGAACCCTGAGAGAGGGGGCTTCTTGTAAGGCGGCGTAAATCTCCTTCCTGACATCGTCCCCCAGCGATTCAACCCACCCCTGCTGCTCATCGAGGATCTCCACCCAGCGAAGATATCGGTCGATCAGATCGAGACCCGCCAAACACATCCTCTCGACCTGCCGCGCCCAATAAGCTGCGCCGGTCTCAACCCCGGCATGTTCGCGCAGGTGATCGGCAAGTTTCAGCGCGGCGGAATGCACCTCGCGCACCAAATGTATGCGATCTATCAAACGCTCCGGGTCTCTATGCAGCAGAGCCATCATCCGCTCCAGCTCTGGATATTTGTTACCGGGCTGCTCTACTTTCAGCTCGCTCTCCAGGACCTCGACCGTATCCAGAAGACCTTCAATAAATCCGTCGTGAAGGAGTGGACGATCCAACATCTCCCAGATCCCTTGCTCCAGGGTCCATAGACAACTCAGGAGATTTCCACTGTCAACCGCGGACACGTATCTGGGTTCCAGTGGAGCGAGGGTCTTTAGATCGTACCAATTCAGGAGATGGCCCTCATACCTCTCAAGCTTGCCAAGCGTGGTAAGAGTGTTGCCAAGACGATCGATCACCTGGTCGGGCGTGAGATATCCGAAATCATGGGCGCTCACTGCGGTTAACAACCACAGTCCGATGTTGGTCGGGCTGGTCCGCATCGCCAGCTGGTCTTGATGCGAGACCTGGTAATTATCAGGCGGCAGCCAGGATGTTTCCTCACCCACGAAATCCTCGAAATAGCGCCACGTGCGGCGCGCTATGCGGCGCAGGAACCGCAAATCTCTCTCGGGCAATTTCTGTTTCTGCGAGCGGGTAACAGGTTTTGTGTTCATGCCCCAGCCGATGATCGGCGTGAGGAACCACAGTAGGAGAAATGGGCTGGCTACAAGGAGACTGTCGGGCGAGAACTTAAATAGCGATAACCCCACCACCAATGAGAACAGGCTGATTGAACCCATATGGATCAGGAATAGGGGCAGCAGGCTGCTGGACCGCCATTGAGTCATCTGCGCCGTTGTCCACTGCAGCAAACCTCGATGTGTGACGAATCGGCGATACATGACGCGGATAACCGCGTCCAGCGTCAGCCCAGCCTGGTGGGGAAGGAGTGCGGCATCCACGACGGAACGTCGGATATCATGTGCAATTTGCCGCGGTGAGAACGAACGTAAACCCCAACGACTTGTCGCCCAGGTCAGCGGCTGCGCCAACGGTTGGAAAAAAAGCCCCACACCCACTAAGATCGTCGAGACGCTGCCCATCGTGGGCGAGATCAACCATGATAGAACCATCAACGCAACGCTGAACACAGGGACCATGCTGCGCCGCAAGTTGTCGAAGATCTTCCATCGGTTCAGGGGAGAAAGCGGGTTGGGAACCCGGCCGCCATCGGCCGAGGGTACGCGCGGCAGTATCCAATCGGCGATTTGCCAATCGCCTCGAATCCAGCGGTGCTGCCGGCGCGTGAAGGTCAAATAATCCGGAGGAAATTCATCAAATAATTCGATATCACTTGCCAACCCCACACCGACATGAGCGCCCTCGATCAGATCGTGACTGAGGAGCCATTGCTCAGGAAAACGGCCGCGCAGCAGCTTGTCGAAGACGCGCGGATCGTAGATTCCTTTCCCGTGGTAGGAAGCCTCGCCAGACAGATCCATATAGGCATCCGACACTGCCCTGGTGTACGGGTCGATGCCAACGGGGTCTGTGAAGAGACGGCTGAAGGGCGTCTGAGTCGCGCTGGGCAGTGATGTGCTCACTCTGGGTTGAATAATTGTGTAGGTCCCATCGGTGATCTCCCCCTGCGTGGTTAGAACCGCGGTGTTGAGTGGATGTGCCAGCGTCTCAACCATCCTGCGTGCGGCGTCGCGCGGCAGCTGTGTGTCGCTGTCCAAGGTAATCACGAAGCGTACATTCGCAATTCGGCGCGGATCACCCACTTGCACGATTTCAACTTCACCGCTGTCTACACCGCCAGCGATCAGATTATTCAATTCCTCAAGCTTGCCGCGTTTCCGCTCCCAACCAATGTGTTTTTGCTCAGATTCCGTCCATGTGCGTTGGCGATGAAAAAGGTAGAAGCGGTCCGAGCCGTATTGTCGATTGAGATTCTTTATGCCATCGACCGCCTTCTGGAGCAAAGCTTCATCGCCCACTTGATGATGCTCAAGCGCATCGCTGTAATCGGTGAAAAGGCTGAAGATGAGATTGGCTTCCGGATTCGCCAAGTAGCGGATTTCGAGCTTCTCCAAATCCTCCCGAATCGTCTCCTCATCGAGCAGCAGGACCGGGATGACGACCAACGTTCTGAACGCCTCCGGGATGCCGCTGCGTCGGAAGTCCATCTTTGGAAGCGTATTCGGTGGCAGGAGGCGCGTGAGGAGATAATTAACGATCTGAACTGCGAGCTGGCTCGATGGACCCAATAGCAAGACACCCAGAGAGAGTTGGAGAGGGAGCGACATCCCCCGAGCGCCGATCATGAGGCCGAGTGCCGTAAAAAAACCGCTGACCAACCCGATCGAGGTGAGGTAAATCCCCGTGGGATGGCGGCGAACCCACTGCAGGAGTCGGAAACGAAGTGGCTCGCTGCATTCCACGCGCTTCACGAATTCACTTCGCTTGGCGCCGATGAGATATAGACCTATATGGCTTTCACGCGAACGCCCCACCGGCCGAGAAGTCTGTGCCGCCGCGAGGTCAACCGCCGCGTGCGCGACGATCTCCTCCGACGGCTCGCCCCTACGCGCGATTTCTTCCACCGCCTGCCGGTACCTGTTGCGCGTATCAAAATCCATATCGAGGTACACACGTGCCGGATCACGCTGCAATATCTTATCCACCACGCTATGGCGTTCGAAGACTTCACGCCAATC
>CBDTTY010000051.1:0-13944 GCA_965363875.1 uncultured Anaerolineales bacterium | reverse complement strand
AATCACAAATGGACAAAAAAGCGGCGAATACGCCGCCTTTTTTTTACTACTGGCAAGAGGCGGGCTCACGTCCCATGCACCAACCACATGTCCTCATCCGTGAAGCACTTTTCTGCCTACGCCTCGCAGCCGGCTGCATCCAACTCAACATCGCGCTGGTTCCGGCTTCCTTCCAGGACCTCTTTATAATATTCGTGCTGGATCATCAGGTTCATGATTTCATTCGTCCCGGTCCAGATTTGAGGTAGGCGGAAGTCCCTGACCATTCTTTCGATCGGATAGATATCGGTGTATCCAATCCCACCCATGATCTGCATGGCTTTGTTCGAAACCTCCCAGGCTGTATCCGTGGCAAACTTCTTAGCCTGACTTACGAGCCGTCTGCGGTTCGGTGATCCACGATCCACAGCGCGCGCAGCCATATACACCATCGCCCGAGCAGCATCCAATTGTGTGATCGCCTCGGCAACCATGAAGCTGACCGCCTGAAAACGCCGGATCTTTTCACCAAAAGCCCTGCGCTTGTCGCTATAGCGGGCGGCGACATCAAGAGCCGCTCGCACACCCAGACTGGCCGCCGCAGAAGTGAGACGCTCGGGGATCATCATCTGGTTGAAAACCTCCGCCCCTCCATGCAGTTCACCAATGAGATTCTCTCTTGGTACTTCGACATTCCTGAAGACCAACCGCCCCGTGCCGCCGCCTCGGTGTTCATACATCAAGATCCGATCTGATGTCAATCATCATAATTAAGATTCTGTATTCGTGATGGTTATGAGGAATAAACCATAGAAGCCATAATCAATATTTTCCATTCGTAAGGGAAAAACTTTCTGAGGACCACGAGGATTAACAAGGGGGGATAATTTCTACTTACTTTAGGAAAAAACTTAGTCCGATCGAGAAGAGCAAGAGGAGGGAGCCCACCACAATGAAGAGAAGCGCATCGTAAACGAGTCCCAACAAGACCATGAGCGCGCCGAGCATGCGAATACTGGGGCCACGGAAAAAGTATAAAATTCGATCCAATGGCATTTGATGATCTAATTCATACCCTAACGATTTCAAATGGTCTAGCAAAACCTTCGGGGAAGGTTCCGTCAGCGTTGATCCATCTTCGAAAACCAGGGTCGGGACGCTCTCGTTGCCAGCATTTATCTCTGTAACGCGCAAGCGCCCGGCTTCATTCTGGTGAATATCCACATAGTCATAGGGAACGGCGCTTCGTTCAAGCGCTGACCTAATCGGCCTAACTTGTGGGCAAAAACGATGACCGTAAAGCACAACCTTCTTCGTCATTGATCACACCTTTTCTTCCATCACTTCTTAGATGACTATGAATCCGGTGCTTACGATCCACGCCAGT
Source organism: uncultured Anaerolineales bacterium (assembly GCA_965363875.1). Lineage (GTDB taxonomy): Bacteria > Chloroflexota > Anaerolineae > Anaerolineales > E44-bin32 > E44-bin32. Next base: position 12,578 of record CBDTTY010000051.1, on the reverse strand, counting down.
CCGAAATCCCTGATTGCTAATATGCACGTTTCTGCCAGGACTCCGTGTAAATAAAATCGTTTATGCAATTTGTTCAAGACGTAGATTCAACTTGTAAGTGCAACTTTACCCTTCCGGATGATGGCCACCGAGTTGGAGTGAATTGGATATGACTTCGAGGGCTCACCGTGTGAAATCATACCCAAACACGGAGCCGGAGATGACAGCCAGAACACTCGCAGTGCTTGGAAGGTCCACTTTCCCAAATCGATGGGTTGAGGTCAATTGATCGAGGTACAGAAACGTATCTGCATCGACCCATTGAAGGCTGCTTCCAAATCCCAATCCTGCGGCAGGGGACCCTGTGCTCCCTAGCAATAAATTGCGGGGCGCGTCGGTGTAAACAAAATGGGTTGAATCGGGATTCCACCCTTGCCAGGATAAATTGCCTGAAGCATAGACGCTCTCAGCCGAACCATCGAGGGGTGCCACAACAAGATCCACGCTCGTCGTTGTAATCTCACGCAAAAAGGCGACCTTCGAAAGATCTGGAGTGATGGTAGGCGTTTTGCCTGAGTTGAGGAAGAAGCGAAAACCCGTGATATCCAACAGAGGCGTTGGGGCTCCCGCGACGGGCACGCGCCAGACAAGAGCCGAATCGTCGACAAACGGATCCTCCGCCGGAATGAGCACAGCGACAGCACTCTCGTCAGGAGCCCAGACGGGTATTGGATAATAGGCATACTCGCTATAGGTCATAACGAAGGGGAAAGTGAGGTGATCCGGGCTCCTGTCGCTGCCGTCCGGGCGAACGAATCCCAAGCTGGTCGGCAATACCAGGGCCAGCATATCGCCGCTCGGCGAGAAATAGAAATCCCCTCCCTGACCGGGATCGAGCAGCAGGGTTCGAGTGCTGGTGTCGGCGTCGATGGACCATAGATCATTGTTCTGCACCAGACCCGGCCCCTCAAAAATCTCACGCGTGTTAACCAAGACTGTATGTGTGCCGGGAATGAAGTCGAACTGATAGGGTACGTGGTGGATGGCACCCTCCAGTGGATAGATCGCGTCGAGGTCTGGCTGAGAGAAGAGCACCCATTCCGTACCTGCCACCGTGTCGACGACCCGCAACTCATGGATATCCGAGGATAGATCGTGCCAGATAAAGGCCGCGAGCTGACCGTCCGTAGATAGAGCGACACGCTCGACATTCCCACTGGTAGTCAATTGGATCGGCGCGGCACCGTCCTCGACAAACCAGATATTTGCGCCGCTGATGTACGCCACCTGCAGCACCCCTGGTCCGGTCGTTTCGGGGGCGTCAGTGGGATCTTCACCGACCTCCACCGTGGCATCTGGAGATTCCGAATCCAAAGGCTCACCCGCCTCATCCACACCCATTGCTTCTAACGTGGCTGCCACAACGGTGCCCATGGTGTCTTCATCGGTGGACCCATCACAGCCGGCGAGGGAAAACATCATTACGAAAAGCAGAAAGATGACCAAACGGATTTTCACAGATATCTCCTCTCATGCATCCGAAATATACCCTGTCAGCACAGCTCGTTCGAGTTCCGTACCACGCTGAGAAATTCGTGGAAATACCACGGTGACCTTAATGTACACAATAAGATTCTAGCTTAGTGCGAAACCTGCTTTACTATAATGGATAAGCCGAGACACGGTAATAACCCGATTTTCTTATCTTCATCTCAGATCAAGGTGTCGGCGAAGCAATTGGTCAATATCAGAATATTACTCGTTTTCCTGACTGGCATTTATATAGAGACCGTTCGCCAGGTCATGGAGCACATCAAGCAGCGCCAACTTCTCACGCCATTCAATGGGGATGCCTTCCTCGCCGTAATAAGCACCTGCGATCTGGCCATAGACCGCGCCAGTGGTATCGGCATCGTCACCGAGGTTGACGGCCAACAATGCGCCTGAACGGAAGTCCTGGCCCTTGTTGAATGCCCAAAGCGCAGCTTCCAGAGAGTGCACCACATATCCCCCACCCCGGATCTCAGGAGGCTCTTTCTCCTTGAAAGAACCCGCGGCGATATCGGCGATTGCGGGTGCAAGCGGTTCGGTTCGCCAGAGAAGTGGGACGGGTGAGAAGTTCTCAGAGAGCAGTTCATCTTTCGGGCGGCTCTGCAGCGCGCCAATGATCAGCCCGGCGAAGAAACGGCAGGCATCCACGGCCTCCGCGGTGCCGTGGGTTGTTCGTGAGCTGTCCGCTGCTCGAGAGATTGCCTTCCCAGCGTCGGCAGCGTAGAACATGGGCACTGGCGCCAAGCGCATGAGTGAACCATTGCCGGCTGATTGTGGATCGGTCGGACCACTGAAGGGATCTCCAGTATGCTTGAATGTCGTCAAGGCTGTGCGTACCGTGCCGCCGATGTCAAAAAAGCTCCCGGTGCTGCTCATGTACCCTTCGTGCCACCAGCGCACGTAGCGCTCCATCTGATCCCTGGGATCAAACCCACCCGTTTTCACAAGGCTCGCCGCCAGGCATAACGCCATGGATGTGTCATCGGTCCATTGACCCGGCTCGAGGCTAAACGGACCGCCGCCGACCATGTCATCAATGGGCTCGAAGGCACCCGGTCGTTCGAATTCCAGCGTGGTTCCGAGCGCGTCCCCCGTGGCTAGGCCAAGCAGCGCGCCGTGGAAGCGGGATCGATCGAATGCATCGATATGTTTTCTGCGATTTCCCATAGAGTTACCCCTCAACAAGCACAACCTTCACTTCCCCCATCGCGTCCAGGAAGCACACTGCGGCCTGCGGCGTCTCACCCAATAACTGCTGAACCGCTTCGGCATAGCGCCCGACCTGCAGGTGATGCTCTTCGAGAGCGTTTGCCAGGTCATCTTCGTCCCGAATCTCATCTGTCTTGAAATCGATCAGGCGCCAGGCGCCATTCACACGGTACAGCAGATCGATGCGGCCGGAATCAGAACCCCAGGTTGGATGTGGGCGTGTATAGGGAACCTCATGCATACGCTCTGAAGCTGCATCAATCTCGAGAAAGACATCATGCTCCCGGAAGCGGCCGAGCAGTTTCTCTGCCTCGCGGATCGCTCGCTCGCGCTGCCCTGGGTCGATCAAACCCTGCACAAGCGCCGACATTTCAAGCAGAGACTTCAGCTCCGAGTCGCCCGGGAATAACCAGGAGCGTATGGCTTCGTGAACCAGCGCACCCACAACCACAGCCGGCGGGTGCAGACGTTTCCCCGTCGCCCGCCAATCACGTTCGAGCTCACCGGCCTTTTCATCGTCCGTGCGCTCGTCACTTACAACCGCGAGCGGGGCGTAGAGGTCCTGCGCCTCAGACTCTGGCCAAGCGGTTGGAGTTACCGACTCCGCATCCCCCGGATCGAGTGCATCCGCGATCCAGACCCCGACCTCGCGGCCGTTGGTCAAGCTCTCTTGAGTCCATCCCCCTGCCCTCTCCCCCATGCCCTCCGGATCCAGCCCAAGCACCTCCAGGAAGGATTTCATCCAACCCTCGGCGGTCAGCTTCCCCCAACGCAGGGAGAGATGGCCATTCAAGATGAGCCGTTCCCGGGCACGTGTCGCCGCGACGTAGAGAATCCGGTTCTCCTCCTCTTGAGATTGCTGCTTGTCGAGGTATTTTGCCAGATTGTAAATTAGCGGTGATCCCTCAAAGCGATCGAACCTGAAAGCAGGTCCCGTCTCGGGGAGTAAATAAGCCAGCTCGGCTCTTGCCAGCGGCTTGCGGGAGATATCGGCCAGGACGACAACTTCAAACTCCAACCCTTTCGCTTTATGGATGGTCATCAAACGTACGGCGCCGAGTGCTTCGGCCGGCGCTTCCCCCTCCCTCGCGCCCACATCCCGCAGCGTGCGCAGATATTCGAAGAAACCTCGAACCCTGACCAGACCGCTGGTGTGAGCATCCTGCAGAAGTTTATCCAGATTGCGCCAGAGGCGGATATGAGAGGCAGCGAGGATGGCGCGGTAGTCGGTTGCATCCACGATCTTCTTCAGCAACTCGGCGACAGGCATACGGTCTACAAGCGGGCGGAACCCAGCGAGAAAATCCCGAACCCTGAGGGCTGCTTCCTGATCAGTTTCTGCGAGGTAGTCGAGATCACCCTTCAGAGCAGTAAGAAGGGGCTGAGGTTCACCGGAGTGCAACCGCAAAAGGTATAAGCCGGGATCGGAGATGCCAAAGGCAGGTGAGCGTAAAAGCCCGGCCAGTGCGGCGTCATTCGACGGCTCGCTCAGCGCCCGTAGAATATTAAGCACATCTCGAATTTCCGGCCGGTTATAGAATCCACTCCCCGCCACAGTGACGAAGGGGATACCCGCATCCTCGAGCGCTCCCTCGTACACCCCGAATCCGGTTGAGGCGCGGAAGAGTAGGGCCACATCGTCGTAGGCATTAATCTCGCCAAGCTCTTTCAATTCAAGCAAACGCCTGGCAAGGGCACGAGCAGCTTGCGATCGCGCTTCCCCGGCCCCTTCCCCAATTCCAATGATCAATTCGGTGAAGGGCGGAGCGACGGCCAAATCAGGATTCTTTCTTTTGGCATCGAGCGCTGTATAGGGCACGCGGTACAGTTGTTCAGGGTCATCATCCTCGCCGAGGATGGGCGCGAGGAGTCCATTCATCTCCTGCAGCAATCCGTCGTGGGTGCGGAAGGTACGCTTGAGTTCGAAGTGCTTCCCGCGGCGAGCCTTCAAATCGCGCTGGACCCGGCGGAAGACGCTCACATCCGCCCCGCGGAAGCGGTAGATGCTCTGCCGCGCGTCGCCGACGATGAAAAGTTTTCCATGAACCCCAGCACACAGGGCATCGACGATCTCACGCTGGCGCTCGTTCGTGTCCTGGAATTCATCCACCAGGACCGCTTCGATCTCACTTGCCCAGCGGTCGGCGACAACCGGAATGCGAAGAAGGTCTAACGCGCCTGATTCGAGATCGTCGAAATCCAACGCGTGGAGCCGGTCAAGTGCCTGCGCGTACTGATCACGAACGCGCTGAAAAAGCGTTCGGATCTGCGGCAGGGCTGAAGACCATGTCTGCTCGAGCTCAACGAGTGGCGGGGGGTCGGTGCTCTTCGCTCCGCCGAGCCAGGGTGTAAGACATTCGTCATAAAACAGTTGAAGCTCCGCTTGGACGGCTTTAGCCACTGAATTTTTCGTGCCCGCCCCGCGCTTTAGCCCTTGGCGGCGCATGAGAAACAGTGCCGCCGCAGCCCCGAAGAGATCGTCCTTTTCAAGACCGACCTCGGCTTGTTCCCACAGTTCGAGCAGGTGCTCGATCCGCCCGGCCAGTGTTGCGCCGGCATCCGCCGTTAACCCTCCGGATTCGTGAAGCTCCTTCAAGGCTCTAATCCCAAAGGCGACGTCCTTGTATTCAACGAAAGCATTGATCGCCTCACGAAGCGCGGCTTTTGCCCTCATCTCCAGGTCATCATTATTGAAGAGCATCGCCGCGTCGAGCCTGCGATTCAGCAAGTGTGCGAGCAGCCTTCGCAGCGCATGCGCGCTGAAGACCGTATACAAGTGGACCATGTCCGGCTCATCGAGCGCCGAGAGTAGCACATCCTCAACCGCCCGGGCTTTCAGAGCTGCGGCGGTTCCTTCTTCGATGACATCGAAGCGTGGATCGATCCCAGCTTCGGCGGGATGCGCGCGCAGGATTTCAGAGCATAGGCTGTGTATTGTGCCAATGCGGGCAGCATCCATCCCGGCTTCAAGGTCCGCCCAATGTCTTTTCTCGCTGGTTTCCCCGGCGGAATCAGCCCGGTCGCTCACTGCTTTGCGCACGCGGTTGCGCATTTCGCGCGCTGCTTTCTCCGTGAAGGTAATCGCCACAACCCTGCGGGGCGACTTCCCTTCTTCCAGCAGCCGCAAATAACGCGCTACGAGGGTACGCGTCTTCCCCGTCCCCGCCCCTGCGGTGACGATGACGTCCTTATGCAGGCACTCCACAGCATCGCGCTGCTCGCCTGTCAGGTTAGCATCCAGATAATTCGAGCTGTCATCAGTCATAGAAAATGATTCCTGATACTAATAAAAACCTCGATGACGTAGCGCTTCTCCCAGCATGGTAGGTTCCCAGTTAATGTCATTCTGAGGAGCAGAGCGACGAAGAATCTCGTTCACGGCAAGAAGAGCCCTCATGTTCAAAAAACGAGATGCTTCGCTCCGCTCAGCATGACATGTTCCAGCTTGATGCCATTCTGAAGAGTGCAACGACGAAAGATCCCACACCAGATTGGTCCAATGTCATCTACCCCACCCCTCCCGATACCGCCAACACCAACCCACAACCGGGCAATAGGGAGGGCAGCCTCCCTCGGGAGAAGCGGGCGCATAATCGCCGGCGCGCACACCTTCGACAAATCTGTCCACATGTCTCCTTGCCAGCTCCATCGCCCCTTCAGGTCCCTCAAAAACCCCTTCCTCTGTAAAGGCTTTGAACGAGCCCAGTTTCAACGCCCCGGCTTTCGCCCCGCGGATCGTCCAATAAATCCCCTCCACAGGCTCACCCAGACTCAGCGCATCGCGTGCACCCATGGCGTAAATCGCGAGCTGCAGCCTGCGGCCGCTGATAAGATCATTTTTAGAAAGGTGACTTCCGCCGGTCTTATAGTCGAGAATGCGCACCTGACCCTCCGCGTTGCGATCGACGCGGTCGATCACCCCCCGCACAAGCACATCCCCGCCCTCAAGCTCGATCCGCAACTCAGGCTTCCCCTGCAGGCCAAATACCTGCTCATACGCATACGGCCGCCACCCTGCAGAAGCTTCCCCCAGCGCCTCGATCGTGACCTCGAGAATCTCTAGCAACTCCTGCTGCTCCAATGCCCATAAAGCCGTTGGCCGGAAGCCGTACTTCTCCGGCGCCTCGGCGAAAACAGTTTCCGCTACCTCGGGCAGGGCACGCAGCACCGCCGATGTATCCGTAGGATCCTCAACCGCCGGATAAACCGCTTCCAGTACGGCATGCAGCACCAAACCCAACTGCGCCGCATCGTAACCCGGCTCAGGCGGATCGCGCGGATCCAGCTTTAAGGCGGACGCGGAGAGGAAGAAGAAGGGGCAGGTACCGTAGCTCTCCAAGCGACTGGAACTCCAGATGTGGTCCGGCCCATAGGTTGTACGTATGCGATCGAGTATGGAGGAAAGATCCCCTTCGTGATCCCCATCAGCTTTGCGCGCTTGCCGTACAGCGAGCACATCACGAGCTGACCGTAATCTCTCCCAACGTTGTTTCAGCGCCTTATACTGCGGCGGAAGCGCACTCCTGCGTACGCCCCAGAAGAGCAGTTCCTCTGGAGAACCTGCCTCCGTCAGCGATCGCGACTCTTCGGGACGAACCCTTTGTGGGTCATCCGCCAGTATAGATTTCGCCGCTCGCCAGAAAGGTGAAGCTTGCCAATACTCGCCGTCTTCGGCTAAATACGGTCGCGTAAGCAGCAGAAATTGATCCGCGCGCGTCACCACCTGGTAGAAGAGACCAGTTTGCTCGCGCCCCAGGTGAGGTTCAAGACCAAGAGCCTGCCGGGCAACATCCGTGAAAAACGGATCCTCACGCTCTACCTCCGGGAAGAACCCCTCCGCAAGCCCCAGAATGGCAACTGCCTTAAAGCGTAGTCCGCGCGCATTCAGAACTTGCAGAACCAGAACTGAAGGCGTACGCCAATCCAGCGGCGTCTCAAAATAGGCGCTTTCCAGAGCAGACCGGAGTTCGATGATGAAAGCCCCATACGCAGTCTCGCGTTCACCGACCACCGCTTCGCCGAGCACGAGTGCCCGCAGCACTTCCCTGAAGCCGAGCGACGCGGCGCGATCAAGCAACGTCTCGCCGCGCGGGAAGAAGGATAGATCTTCCAGCAGGTCTTCGAGCCAGGCGATCCAGTGCGTGGTGGATCTCGGGTCTGGCGGTTGAATGCGATCGCTGAAAGTCTTCAGCGCCTCCAATAGCGTCTGGGCTTGATCGCCGCGCGGCAGGTTCGGCCAACGCGTCGCTTCGTCGTACGAGCGGCGATCGTCGTCATCGCCTGAAGCGAGGCGCGCCAATGCCCCACTCCATTCATCCAAGCCTTCGATGATCTGTCCGTAAAGGCTGAGCTCATCCAGGGCGATGGTGTCATCATCAGTGAATCCAAAGGGGCTAAGGTCGAAGTACGGGGAAGAAAGCGCGTCGAGCGTGCCGCGCCGCGGCCAGTTCAAGAGTGGCAGAGCGAGCAATTCTAGCAAGGCAGTGATGCCGGGCGCGTCCGGCAGTGGATCGCCGTGGGTGAAGCGCAGCGGCAGGCCGAATTCAAGCGCTGCTTCGCGCAGGAGAGGACGATAGAGCTCTGGGTTCGGCGTGACGATTGCGCATTCATGGGCACGGAGCCCGTCGCGCACGATGCGTGCTTTAATCCAGCGCAATGCTTCGCGCGCTTCGTCAGCTGTTGTGCGCGCCTCAAGCTGGCAGATGTGTCCGTTTCCTTGAATAGGCACCGGATCTGGCTCGAAGAGACCGGCTTCGAATTGAGCAAGGGGCAGCGGAAGATGCACCTCACCCTCCAGCCGTTCGATCACGGCTTCTGGAAGCGCCACTTGCAGCCTCTCGAAGGAACGTTTGAAACGACGGAAAGCGGTTCGGTCGTTCTGGAGATCTCCGGGGAAGGTGATCAGCACCTGCGGTATACGGTCGCCGAGCAGTTTAAGCGCTGAGAGTTGAGAGCCGTGGAAGGAATCGAAGCCGTCCACGACCAGCAGGGGCCAGTCCGCGCACAGGCCAGGATCCGCTTCGAGCGCCGCAACCGCCAACCAGTTCAGCCCTTCTGGATCGGCCCAGCCAAGTTCTCGCAGCTGCTTCTGGTAGCGTTCATATAGCAGGGCGAGTTCTTGCAGCGCCTTGTCCTGCTTTGCTGCGAATTTGAGAAATGTCTGCGGCTGGACTTGGGCGCGCTTGAGTTCACCGATGCGGTCCTTTAAAACGCTCAGGAACCCGGGCTTACCGGCGATCTTCTGGAAATAGGAGAGCTGCCCCTCACTCAACACCTCTTCAATCACGCCCCGGATCAAGCGCTGTCGGACCGCATCCGAGGTCGACGGGACAGGTTTGCCGGCCAACCGCAGGATCTCGAGATACAGATTACCAAAGTTACTGACATGGACGCCAAATGCCCCGCCCGCCTCTACCAGACGCCGGTTGAATGCCCGTTCCTGATAGCGATCGGGGAGAATGACCCAGACAGGAATAACATGAAGCCGCTTAACCGCTTCCTGGACGCGGGAAATGCATGCCTGTGTCTTGCCCGTCGCTGGAGTTGACAGCAGGATCGTCGGAGCCATTGCCTTCATCAATCCCCTTTCCGAGTCCTTTTGTAGCACTTACCCGCCAGAAGGACAACTGGCAAACTGAGGAGATCGCGAACGTGGAGGTTGAATATGTGGCAAGTTAGAGAAGGACAAACGTGATGGATCCCCCCCTCCATTGGTAACTGGTGATACACCACCCAGATGCCAGCCAGGGCGGCCCGCGCTCCGCGTCGACGAGTTAAGATGAAACAATCGCAGTCTGGGGAGTTCCTATTCAAAACTCGAAACAAACCCGATAAGTTATTCTACAAATCCCAAAATGAAGCGGAGTCAACTATCACTTTAAAGTTGTCGGTGTTGGTCGACCCGACGACTAAGCCGAACCTACCATCCGGGTAATCTTCAATACTGTACTCGCCCAGGAGCTTACCGTTGGCAAATAACTTCACTTCGCTTCCATCGGTCATGACGCCGAGCCGGTTCTCTTTGTCGGGTCCAGAGAGGATCAATGCGGATGACTTCCAGCCCTGAATCCCCGTATAGTTCTCCCCATCCCATTTGTATAGGCGAAAGCGTCCATCGCAAGAGAATTCAAAAATATATCCCTGACTTGGGTCGGGGGCGCGGAAGATAAGCCCATAGCGATCTATACCGCTGCACTGATCGCCCATCGTGGCAGTGATTTCGAGATAGAAATCAGTAATATCAGCGCCTGCTGCCAGTCCCCATTCATCGTACCCGCCCCCCTCTTGGACTTCCATCACCAGCGAGCCGTCTTCTATCGTGAAGGTGACATTCTCCGTACTTAACATATACCACCTGCCGGCGCTGTCCATGGAATCCGTCCATGTTGGCGCACCGAGCGAGGCGATCTCGGCATCGACATCCGCTTCGGTTCGTTGGACGAGCGAATCGTCGTCAGCCAGACACTCGGGCACCCACTCAACTGGAAATCCATAGGGATTAACCAGATTGCAGTACGGAGTGGCCTGCCCGGCGTAAATGATAATCCACTCGCCACCATCTTTTGCTGCTATGAAATACGCACCCTGGAGGCCGCCGCGAGCGAGGTCACCCGCAATCTCGGAAACGATGATGGTTGACTCATCAACAGGCGAATCCAGATATTCATTCATCGCAGCCTTTATCGCCTCTTCATCGGTAACTGGCGCGGGTGTTTCGGTTGGAGAGGGCAACGTGGGATCTTCGACCACATCCGGTGTGGCAGTGGGTGGGATTGGGTCCACAGGCTCTACCGTCTCCGTCTCATCCATCGATACGAGCGTCGCCGCGACGGAGGTGGATATGTCATTTTCATCGGCGGGCGTATCGCAGCCAGTGAGGGTCAGCAGCAAAACGAGAAATATTATTATCCAGCGTGTTTTCACGGTAACGCTCCTCTCAACGAGCCGACGTGTTTCCTGTGAGCATAGCGTATTCGCAGGAATTCGACAACGCCACGGCCCTGGGGGGATCAGAAGCAACTCAGGCATTTTCAAGGATGGCTCCTAAGAGGAAAGGAGCTGGATCTGACATATTTGAAATCCAGCCTGGTTTGCGCGAAGATACACCCTCACAAATCTCAGAAATATTCGCTTCGAAACAACTATGTTTGCCGACTACGCCTCACGGCGCTTTAACTGGGAGGGCAGATGAAAACCTCATCTTGGGCTCTTTTGACAATCGGTTTGATTTTCGTGCTGCTATCGCTCACACAGATACTAAGTGCTGGACAGGACCTCGAAATCATCAAGATACCTGATTCCGACCCACCGGTGACGATCTTCGCCCCCACAAAGGTTACGGGTGACACGCGACCGGTCGTCCTGGTCGGTCATGGTTTCGCCGGTTCCGAGCTTCTCATGCGCGGCTTCTCTTTCCCGCTGGCAAATGCGGGTTATATCGTAGTTGCCTGGGATTTCGATGGTCACGGCAGGAACCCAAGACCTTATCCACAAGATAATGCAATGGATGTCCTGCTCGCGAACGCAGAAGCAGCGTTAGAAACGGCCCGAGCGCAGGGGTTCGTGACGAGTGACCAGGTCGCCATCATTGGCCACTCGATGGGCAGCGGCGTGGCGCTCTCATTTGGGGTCGAACACCCCGAGACGGCGGCCACAATCGCAATATCACCGGTACCGCGACCGGTGACACCCAGCCTGCCAAACAATCTGCTGCTGATGGCAGGGGATCTAGAACCACAGTTCGTGGAAAATGCTGAACAATTGCTGGCCGAGGCTGGCGGAGCTGGCGGCGACCCAAACGCGAGAAATGCGCGTGAGTTAAGAGTCATTTCCGGTGTCGAGCATATCTCCATCTTATTCAAAACCGATAGTCATGTAGTCGCCAGGTCTTGGTTGGACGATACCTTTGGCCCGCAACCCGACGCCGTAGATTATCGCGATAGGCGCATGGGTTGGTATGGGCTTGGAATAGTCGGGGTGCTGCTTCTTGGCTGGGCGCTCACACCGTTCTTGGATCAAACATCCAGCACACACAGCGCGCTTCAACCACTCTGGCGTCGACTTTTCGCTCCGATTGGCGGCGCGCTTGGGGCAATAATCCTTCTCTGGATCCTGAATAGGCTGGGGGTTAAGTTGGATGCCCCCTTTGGATTGGTGGTCGGCGGATATGTATTGTTCTGGTTCAGCATGGCGGGGTTAATCAGCCTGGCACTGCTCGGCTTTCGTCTTCCCCCTCTCTCGACGCGCCTCCTGCTCAGCGGGTCAACGGCATTCGCCATCCTTTGGCTGGGTGTGGGTTTACTCTCCAACCTCGTTTGGATACCCTGGCTGCTCATTCCCAAGCGATTGATCTTGTGGCCCGTGGGCACGATTCTCGCCTTACCCTGGTTCCTGGCCATTGGCGAGACCCTGCGCGGCGAAGGATTTCTGCGGCGGTTCGCAGGATGGATCGGTCACAGCATCCTACTCTCCGCCGCTTTTACTCTGTCGATGCGGGTAATCCCGGGCCTCTATGTGCTCATCCTCATGTTACCTCTCCTACCTATCATCCTCGGGTTGGTGGAACTGGTTACGGCTCGTCTTCGCGGAACTTGGCCGTTCGCCATTTGCGGCGCGTTATTCTTGAGTTGGACATTGCTGGCTGTATTTCCGATGATGTGAGCAGGCACAGCCCGGGAATTTGTTTGGAATCCTCACCACTGTAAGGTGTTCAGGCAGTCCTGCTTTCATAAACCGTCGTGGATACCATCTCATCCGGTCAGCGGTCAATAACCCAAATTCGCATAAGCCAGGGGAGCTTTGTTTAACTCATCCTGGCAGTGCCGCCATTGCGGCATGAA
>CBDTTY010000050.1:0-13945 GCA_965363875.1 uncultured Anaerolineales bacterium | reverse complement strand
TAATGATCGTGAAGGCAATATGGATTCCGATGTAGACCCAGGCCATCGTCCAATCCAGACGCCCCGCGGCGATGAATAAGACGAATGGTAAAAGCACAACGTAAATCAGGAATCTTACAATCATCCTCCAGCCAATTTTACTGATTGCTTCCGATTGTTTATCCATATGATTTCTCCAGATCGATAGACAGGCTCCCTATCTCATGTTGATGATTGTTGAGCGCCGCCGCGGAAACGCATGATAAATTAACCTGATAGCCGGTCTATCCGCTTTCTCGCTCAAGATCTGACGTACATTGCGGACAGCGGATTGCATTAATCGGTATATCCAGGGAGCAGAATGGACACGTCTTGGATGTAGGTTCCGATATAGCTGCTTCATCAGCTCTTTGGAATTTATTTACGCTTCGGATGAGAAGAAAAACGGCAAATGCAACGATTACGAAAGTGATGATGGTGTTGATAAATAGCCCATAATTTAGTGTAACGGCTCCTGCTATATGCGCTTCCGCGATCGAAAGATAGGGACCGGCAATGTCACCCTCGCGCAGGACGATGAATAGGTTTGAGAAGTCGACATTCCCAAGTAGAAGGCCAATCGGGGGCATGATGACATCATCAACGAGGGAGCTAACAACAGACCCGAAGGAAGCCCCAAGAATGAGGCCTACCGCCATGTCGAGCACATTTCCACGCATCGCAAATTCTTTAAATTCTTTGATCATCTTCAGCTCCCTGCAATTATTTACTGCGGCTCCATTTGCGCTTGCTTAATGTACTCCTCGAGCTCCATTTCCGATAATGAGTTCACCGTCAGATCGGCTTTCGGCATCGGCAAATGTCGCGTCACGTCATTGGGCACAGCCACACAGAAAATACCGGCTTGCTTGACAGCATCTACACCGTGAAGCGAATCCTCAAAAGCAATCGCTTGATGGGGCTGGATCCCCATGTCACCGAGCACAGCCAGGTATAGATCAGGAGATGGCTTGGTGTTTGATACATCGTCGGAGCAGCGAATACTATCGAAATTAGTGTGCAAACCCAATCTAGTGAGATGCCCAAGGACCCACTTCCTGTCTGAGCTTGAGGCGACACCAAGACGCAAGTTTCGCTCTTTTGCCTCGGCGATGAGGTCAAGAACGCCAGGCATGACTTCTTCTGATTTTAGAAGCTCTAACTCCCGTTGTGTACGGCGGGCACGAATCGCCGCGCGATCAACGGGCTCGCCGATGTGTTTCTCGATAATTTCGTACGCCTCTGCAGGGTCCGTTGAACTTCCCAGCAGGCTCGCCCATTCCACTGGAGAAACCGTAATGCTATATTTGACGAAAATCTCCTCCCACGAACGAAACATCGCCGTCTCGGTATCAAGAATCAACCCATCGAAGTCAAAAATCAGTGCCTTTATGGTCATTATTAATCTCTTTGAGATAGATAGTTATTGAAGGGGCGTCCATTTCCTCCAACAACATCATTCCAGGGTGCCAATATCCATCGATCGAAAGCGTTCGAAAATAAACTCCGATCGCAATAAGACGACATACATACGGTCATGACACGCTTCAACCGGAAAAGTATAACAAATGGACTCTACCTCTCCGGTTCTGGAAATACCATCAACCCACAACGCACTAGTTATATAAACCATCCACGCTCAGATATCTTTGTCCTGTATCCGCGAAAATCACAACGCTAACTTTCTCGGAATTCTCTGGCCGCTCAGCGATCGTTAATGCAGCATGCGCCGCCGCTCCCGATGAGATCCCCACAAGAAGCCCCTCCTCTGCAGCGATTCTTCGGCACATCTCAAATGCATCATCTTCGTTCACTAAGAAGATTTCATCAATGATTTCTCGGTCCAGCGTCTCGGGCACAAAACCCGGCGCTGTCCCCATCATGCGGTGCGGCTTGAAAATACCCTGGGAAATATAGGGGGATTCTTCGGGTTCTACCGCTACCAATTGCATATCGGGATTTTTCTCCTTCAAGTATCGCCCCGCCCCGCAAATCGTCCCCCCTGTCCCCAGACCGGCCACAAGAATTTCTACCTGCCCTTCCGTGTCCGCCCAAATTTCTGGACCCGTTGTTTGGTAATGTGCTTTAGGGTTAGAAGGATTGACATGCTGACCGACGTAAAAGTATTCAGGATGACTGGCAACAATCTCTTTGAGTTTTTTTCGTGCTCCTCCGGTACCTTCAGAAGCAGGAGTCAGAATCAGCTCTGCTCCAAACGCTTTTAGGATCTTCCTTCGCTCCATACTCTGGATCTCCGACATCACCAGGATGGCTTTATAACCTTTGATGGCCGCAATGAATGCCACGGCCATTCCTGTATTGCCGCTCGTCGCTTCGATTAACGTGCTTCCCGGTTCTAAGAGACCCTCACCTTCAGCGTCCTCGACAATCTGTAATACCGCGCGGTCCTTTAAACTAAGAGGGTTCATGAACTCACATTTTGCATAGACCCGTCTGTTCTTCGCCAGACGTCCAAGCCTGAGCAGCGGAGTATTACCAATCAATTCCATAACGTTGGCATAAGTTTTCATTATTCATCCTCTACTTCCACTGTGGAAAGATCAACCTCAAGAAAATGCCCAGTATTAATTCCCCGCTGCCATAGCACTTTCGCTCGAGTACTCCACTCAGGGTTTCCCCCGGTATTAACCTGCTCCGGGTGACGCAAACCAGAGCCCAACACTGTCGACATACTTTATCACGAGTAAATCTTTATCCTGCTTTGACATTAGGATCTGTGGGAAATTCTCCTTTGATAAAAAATCCTGAAGGTTCGTTGCTTGAGTTGGGCTCACTGCATCAGGTGCTGGAAGAAACGATGTCGGAAGAATCGCCACCACAGATTACCTCGACGGTGGAATCGTACCTGAAAGTGGTGGGAATAATGCGGTTAGGCCACACTACCTTTCGGCGCAGTCCTAATAAATCACATCTCCTATGGCACTGTAGGTAAACGTAAGGGAATCGGGATCATACCGGCTTACCGCACCCTTACGATTTGAGCATGAAATAGCGAAGACGCCGCAGGATCAAAATGGCTGTCGCCAGGATTGTGGGGGGAACATCCTGAAAGTGTCCCGGTGAAGATGTATGTCTGGTGCCCTGTAATTCTTAAGTAGCTGCTTCGAACCACGTTTCCTAATTAAAGATCTTTAGGGATTTGCGCAGGTAGGAACAGGAACTCCATCAGTAAAAAACGCTCTTCCAAGGGCACTTGCGTAATATTCATTGACCTCGCGGATGATTGCTCGCACCTGCGAATCCCTGACCATCCAATTCCCCGCAGAATCCTTCAGCGCTAAGGTTCTCTCGATAAACCTGACCTCTTGCTCATATGCCTGTTCCGGTCCTGTCTCCACAAACAACCCATATTCCTCAAAGCTCATCCCCTGGGTAGCCGCATATTGTGGACTACACTCCCCGGGCTGATTGATATGGACCGCCTCATGAACAAGAATCGCTGCAATCCAGAGCACATCGGCCTGGCGAGGCGCATCAATATTATCTCGCAAAAATGTAAACATTGTAGGATCTACACGAACATCGCCCCTGCCGGCAACCCCGGCGATCCACTCCGGCAAATCTGTGGTTCGAACCGACACAACCACTTCGAATAGTTCTTTTACGTTACCCTCGTCAATATTGATCCAGGCCAACGCCTCCCAGATGACATCGAGCTGGTCCTCAGAGAAACCAAAATAGTCGACGTCCATGCCATTGACGATCTTATACCGATGGGGACTAACCTTCATCCAGGGTTCGATGCTGCTTCGCTCCCGATCCCAAAGAGCAATCGCTCGTCCTTCGGCATCGATGATATGCAAACCGTTCGCCAAGTTATCCCACGGATCATTGAAATAGCTAAGGCGACCAGGATTTGTCCATTCGATGGGTGCATCATCCGGGAGCAAATCTACGAAGGATGTGAGATCATCCACTTCAAAGAGCGAAAATTCACCATGTTCGTCCCTGATCCATAGGCTGGCAGCAGGATCATCCGCTCCACGATAAAAAATGTCCACCTCTGTCCCCTCAGAATAGGAAGAAACGCCATTCCAGTACACTTCGACTAGAGCACGATCTCCTTGAGATGCGATTTTCTCCACATCCAATTTCGCAACCTTAAGGCGATCGTCCAACTCATCGAGGAAAGCGCCATACGTTGCGGGATTAGAGAGAACATCCGGGGTAATCGGATTCTGGCTTGTATCTCCTCCCTCGGGGATCCATCTTTCCAAGCCGTACGATGCGAGGACATCTTCAATGGTGTCATGTGAAGCGTGAGTCGGGCTGGCTTCAACTACTGGTAAAGGTGGCATTTCTGAAGGACGTGCGGGCGGCAAGGTAGCTGCGCTAATTTCGCTCCACTCTATTGTTTCTGTCGCCGACGAAGGTCCAGCACAGGCAATGATGAGCATTGAGATGGCAAACAGTTTCCAAAATCTTAGGATGATAAACTTGATTTCTTCAAGCGGGGAAATAAAAATCCAGATACGCCTAGACAAGCTTCACCTCTTGTTGTGGGAGTAATTAATATTATTCAGGTGAACGTATTGTCAAAGAATCTCGTTCACGACATGGAGCACAATTCAATTCAAAGAACGAGATGCTTCGCGGAGTTTATCTTGAGTGAAACCGAAGGATTCAGCACGACAGATTCATGCTTGAATTCATTCTGATGCACACAATACCGAGATGCTCTTCGGATCCGAATGATAACCGATCACAACAATTTTCGAGCTAAGCCCTCTCGACCCACGGTCGATCTAGAAGAATAAGAAATACCGGGGGACCTGCTCTAAGTATTGTCTATACGAATCGCCATACTGTTGCAAACATGATCGCTCTTCTGCAATCACGCGAATGTGACTCATGAAGGCACCTATGGTTATCAGCATTACCGCCACCCAAGATCCAATGGCAATGCTGATCCCTAAATATGATAAAAGAATCGATACTTGCTGAGGATTTCTAGAGATGCGGTAGAGTCCTTTGGTTACGGGCTGATCGAGCGGTGTGTCTTTGAAGTTCAACAGCGAGAGCACAAATCCAAATAATCCGAGTAAATAAATCGCGCCCCCAAGAACAAACACGACATGCCCGATATTCAAGGGAGTCAGGATCACTAACGCAAACCATGAAAATATGAAGAGTTTCCCAATTGCGCTAAGGGTTTTTTGTCTTTTGCTCCATGCGGATCGATCATAGAGCCTGGCGACAACACTCTTTGGGAAACTAAGCAGCAGAATACCAAATACTGTATAGAAAAAGACCAGAAGCAACCAGCCGTTAAGCAGACCCAGATTAAATTCCGGAGTGAGCTCCATTATCAACTCCTCTCATATGCGCTGAATAACCATGAACACTCCACAACCCACACTCCACTTCTTGTCTTGCCTGTGTCAATCACTTTTGGGTTTGAGAAACTCCTTTGATACATCAATGCCAAGTCTCAATTGGAGAGAAGCAGGAGCCTACACCGAATATGTTAATGCTCGCGGGAGTTCAACAATCATCTTCGCACAACACCGTTTAAAGAACAAACTTGTTTTCATGATTGCCCACTCACACGCTGTCATATGGTTTAGAATCAAATTCCATATTTACTTCGAGTTCCTGAGTGTGAAAATCGGATGAGCAAAAACCAGGTTATTGTGATTGGGGGAGGTCCTGCCGGCTTGATAGCCGCCGGGCAGGCTGCGGCGACCGGGGCTGAAACGCTTCTTCTCGAGAAAATGAGCCACCCGGGTCGCAAGCTGCTCATAACCGGTAAAGGACGCTGCAACCTAACCAATGTGGCCCCGCTCGAAGAATTCATTGAACACTTCAGTCCCGATGGCCGGTTTCTGCGCTCGGCCTTTACGCGTTTCTTCACCGACGAGTTGATTGAATTCTTCGATAAGCTGGGCGTCGAAACTGTTTTAGAGCGCGGAGAACGCATCTATCCGGTGAGCAACGATGCGCAAGACGTTGTCGATGCACTGATATATTGGGTTCAAAAAAATGGTGCAAAGTTGCGAACCCAAGTAAAGGTGGAGAGACTATTGGTTGAGCATGAACGGGTTGTGGGGGTACAAGTAGCTAACCCTCCTGGGTCCATCCCGAAAGCGAAATCCAAGAATCAATCAGCATCGAGCGAGTACCGGGCTAAAAGCGTGATTATCGCCACCGGAGGCGCTTCCTATCCCGGCACCGGATCGACCGGGGATGGCTACCGCTTGGCTGAAGACGTTGGGCATACCATCGTCCCCATTCGACCCGCATTAGTACCTCTTGAAACATCGGGAAATATTGCCCCGCGGCTGCAGGGACTCAGTTTACGAAACGTAAACGCGCACCTGATCGTCGATGGAAATAAACAAGCCGAAGCCTTCGGCGAGATGTTATTCACCCACTTTGGGCTTTCGGGGCCAATCATCCTTTCCCTGAGCCGTAAAGTCGTCGACGCTTTACGCGCTAAACATGAAGTCGTGCTTTCCATCGACCTCAAACCGGCGCTGGATGATGCCAAACTCGACGCCCGCTTGATGAGGGATTTCGATAAACACGGCAAACGGCAGTATCGAACCTTGCTTCAAGAGCTGCTCCCCCGGAAGCTGATACCGGTCTGCATCGATCTAACCGGCATCCCTCAGGATAAACGAGCACACCAGATTACGTCTGACGAACGTAAACGCTTACGAACCTGGCTTAAGGATTTTCGTTTTCATATCAGTGGACACCGGTCATTTGCCCAGGCGATCGTTACAGCAGGTGGCGTGACTACGCGCGAGGTCAACCCCCGGTCAATGGCCTCGCTCATCGTTGATGGATTGTATTTCGCCGGGGAAGTTCTAGACCTTGATGCAGATACCGGGGGTTACAACTTACAGGCAGCGTTTTCTACTGGATGGCTTGCCGGTCTCTCGGCAGCAAAAAGCGAATAGAGAACCCTTGCCAAGACTAAAATAACCCCTAAGTTGAATAACCATCTTCTCGCTACAAACTCAATCTCTATCCATGATCATGAGGGCTTGGTCCGATGTCCTCCGCTCCACTCATCTGGCCGACCAGTTTTTCAGGCTCGTGTATTAATACGGGCAAGCACTGGGAGCAAATCGATAGTTGCTCACCCTGAAATCTCAACTGCAAGAGAGGAATCTCTGACTCACTTCGATCACAACTAAGACATACTGCAGTCACCGTTGGTTCATCCATACTTATGCTCCTTCTTTGTAGTAAATGTTTGGGGAGTTCTAAATCAACAGAGGTTTGAATATCCAACTTTTCGGATTCTGGGCCTACCTTAATTCGAATACCTAAAGTGGAATAATCATCGTAGAGGCTCTAAACACTGAGATGCCGCCTGTAGAGACGTTGCATGAAACGTCTCTACCTCTGTTAAAAGAGGCGTTATAGTCTCATCCCAATAAAAATCAACGTCAAACACCCCGTTGATTAGAGAACGCCAACTTCTTTTCCCACTTGTTCGAATATAACCAAAGCTCTTTCGATCTGCTCTGGCTCATGGCTGGCAGTCACAGTCGTGCGCAAGCGTGCTAATCCCTCCGGCACGGCCGGCGAGATGACGGGAAGGACGAATAAATCTCGTTTATGACACTCACGCGTCATTTCAAATGCCTTCTCATCCGTTCCACATAACAACGGCACGATCGCCGTCTCGGTTTTCATCGTATCAAAACCCCGCTCTTTGAGACCATTGATGAAGAGTTTTGTGTTTTCACCTAGCTGTTTCACCCGCCACGGTTCGTCAAGAATGACACGGAAAGATTCCATAGCAGCCGCGGCCTGCGCCGGCGGAAGCGCCGCAGAGAAGATATAGGCTCGTGATTGATGCCGTAGGAATTTGATCAGGTCAGCGCTTCCGGCGATGTATCCGCCGACACTGGGAATAGTCTTGCTCAACGTGCCCATCTTAATGTCTATCACCCCCTCCATGTTGTAATACTCCTCAATACCCCTGCCAGTCTCGCCCAGCACTCCAAGCGAATGCGCCTCATCGATCATCAGCCACGCATCGTTTTCTTTGCAAAGCTCAACTACTCTTGGCAGGTCGATGATATCTCCATCCATGCTGAATACCGCGTCGCAGATCACCAGCTTGGCAGCCTGGGACGGTGCATCTTTCAGCCGCGCCGCCAAGTCATCCATGTCATTATGACGAAAACGAATAAATTTCGATCCTGACATCAAACATCCATCGACGATACTAGCATGGTTCAATTTATCGCTGAACACACAATCGTGCCTGCCCACTAACGATGATATTGCCGTTAGATTGGTAACATAGCCGGATGTAAAAGTGACCGCGTCGTCCGTGCCCTTGAATTCCGCTATAGTCGCCTCCATCTCAGTATGTAGAGTCAATGTGCCCGCCAGGGTCCTGACACCATGGGTTCCTGTGCCAAAGTCATCAACCGCCTTACGAGCGGCAGCATCGATCCTGGGATGCCCAATAAGTCCAAGATAACTGTACGAAGCAAACATACTCATCTCACGCCCATCAACTAAAACCGTCGCCGTGCCATTCAGCTTACTGATGGGTATGTTGTAATAATAGAAATCCGATTGCTGAATACCATTGACGCGCTCACACATGGCTCGTATTCGCCCTTCGATTGGATCCGTGTCACGTTTGGGAACCATGTTGGTCACCTTTCTCCGAGAATATTGCCCCGTGCAATGACCCGCTTCAAACTGGGTTCTGCGGATGGCATTGACAGAGTTTACCCCACTTCTTCATTTTCATACATTCACTAACCGCGAGTAATTCGCGGATCGTTGCCGCTCGTCACGCAGAATTCTTTCCGTAGTCTGCCGTTGACCACCTCGCTGGTCTCATCCGAATCAGGAGCTCTTCGTCTCCCGATGTCTTGTCCACATACGCATCGCCTCTTTCTTCGCCAAGATAGCGGCGGGCAATAGGTCCTAATTCTCTTTCGTGATCAGCATCCTCAATGGAAACTATTGGACCTTCAACACTGACATACTTATAAGGAGTAGATTCATCTTGCACACATAGCGTGAATCTCCGCTCTTGCTTTAAAAGCTTCACTTTCTTTGCGTTCTTGTTCGTAATGAATTCGACATCACCCCCCGGTTCATATGAATACCATACAGGCACCAGCACCGGGGCACGATCGGGAGCAGATATTCCGAGAATTCCTACATGAAGAGCCGCGAGGAAGGCTTCCCTTTCTGCATTCGTCATGGTGAATGTCATAATTTCCCTTCCGCTACGTTTGTTGTGATCTGCTAATAACCCTATTGTCACCCTTGCATCAGCGTTGATCCTCTTACTTAGCCATGTATTATCCTTCAGTTTCTAGGCATCAACAAATATACAGCTATTGCCATCACGAATAAACCCCCGATACGCGGGATCGTCAATGGAATAGGCTCAACACTGCCGATTCCACGTGTATCAACGATAACGGACACGATGAGTTGGCCAAGGATGATCGTTGCCAGTCCGGCAGCAACTCCAGCACGTTGAAGCGAAAACGAGAGGCCGGTGATGATCAATATCCCCAACGTGCCAGATACGGCAACCATTACTAGCGCAGTGGTCGGTATCTTCCAGGCGCCTGAACCTTGTAGAATGAAAAGAACGAGAACAACAACTCCAGCGATTGCTCCACCAAGAAAGTTGGTAAGCAAACCCGTTCGAATGTTACCGATTATTCCGCCCACTCGACTGGTCAGTGTGGCTTGTATACCAATCGCCACTCCTGTCGCCAAAGCGCCAAAAGCCCCTATGATGATTGCAGTCCTCAATGCAACACCTCCCTTATCTCATTACCATCCACCGATAGTTGATTTCAATCATAATTCATGCTCATCGTATGAGATGGATCCCCTCATCCCCACTTCATAAAAATACAAACAGCCGCGCTGCGTCCTAAGTGAGAGAGGATGATCCACATGCGCGAGCGGGTTCATTCATAACAGCATGGCAAACTCAAGAGCTCACACAATATGAGCTCTGCACCCGCGCCCTATGTCCCCAAGTTTCCAGCTTATTCTTAGACTTGCCTCTGCTCTGTGAATATCAAACTGCAACAAGTCAATGCGCCTTCAGCTTTCTGTAGCTCGGAGACATCAACGACTCTTACCCCGATCCCTTTATTCTCCAATCGCAGACGAGTCCGCGGGAAACTCTGCGGATATATCAATTCATCCCCAACGAGCAAAGCGTTGGCAGCGTAAGGTTCACCTGGATCAATGTCAATGAACTCTCTGGGGTCGCCTAAAGATTTTACGTCAACCCAAGATCTGTTGATAAGTAGGGTTTCTTCACCCACGAGGGAGACCGCCGACTTTAAGTGCAAACAGCCTTCCAGTTTAACAACTTCAACATCATATCCATAAGGAGCAACGATCTCCATCAATTGTTTGATGCCAGGAATATTCGAGCGGACTGAATTGCCAACGTACAGGGTCCTGCCAATGCGTAAGACATCTCCACCGTCAAGAGTGCCTGGATCGGTTATTTGATATATCGTCCGGTATTCCTTTAAGACTTCAGCAACGCTTTGTGTTTCATTTCTCCGCAGGATTGCACCTGGCCGTGTAATAACCGCCGCGTCATCCAATACAACGGCTGTATCTTCCACAAAAACCGAATCGGGTAGATTTGGTTCTTCTGACAACCTTCTAACTTTGCATCCCAAGTCGATCAATAAATTCTCATATTGCGCATGCTGGTATCGGGCGCGGTTAACATCAATTTCCTGGCGGGAAAGATGAGTCAGCTCACACTGCCCAATAGTGGGACTTACACTCCTCGTGATCGCAATCCGCAAAATTTTTCCTTCCTGTTGCTATATGCCTTACACCTCAAGCTGCATGGACCCCAAAGCTAAGGTTCGTCCCTGGTCCTTACGTGAAAACCACAGCGCCGTAACTGATTGGCGCTTGAAGCCCAGCTGTTTGGCGTTAGGTGCTATCCCAGAGTATCGCTAAACATTCTCAACCTTTTGCATCTTCATTGTCTGCCACCCACAATAAGTGAACAACAAACTTGGTGCCGCGAAGATCAGGAAGAAGGGACCTCGTGGGAAGGTGCCTGAAAACAGATAATCCAGCAGATAAAAAGCTGCTACCCCGCAGATTGTAAGCAACCCTCCATACAATTCCCACTTCCAGCCCAACAGCAGCCCCAGCCATACGGCAAAGAATGCCATCATCATTCCGCTTTCACGGATCGTTAGGTTGAGAAGAGGGTCAAACCCATCAGCAAGCGCTTCGCCGACGAAGATAAGCAGGATCAATGCAGCCATAACCCCAGCAGAGATCCTCGCGATCCAGCGAACGACGGACACTTTTTTGTTTCCTTTGGTATTTGTCATGTCGCCTCTTGAGAACGGATATTCGCCCACAATTTACTCCTCATTTATCTCTACCCTCACCTGCAAACGCCCCGAGTTATCATATATATCAACGTCATTGATTCCGAGGTAGAGAATACCGCTCTCACCGATGGAATGATGGTATCGTTCACCGACCAGAAAGGGTTCATGATCACCGATGCGACCAATTAGTGCCGCATGGGAAACCCCCTCCATAACATTGCATCTGCAGCGAGGATCCCCCCCTGACCCGATAGCATCAAATCCTTCACCTGACCATGGTGACCATTTGCCAGATACGTAAGTAATTGTAACAAGATCTCCAGCTTCGACTCTGATATGCGTGTTATTCCATCCCTCCTTCGCTTCGACAAAAATTAATTCCGCGTCCCGCGAGCCGCCTAGATCGATTGAAAACGAACAAGCCAAAGTCATCAGAAAGAGCAACAGTATTGGGGGGATTAATGCGAAGTTTCTATTCATGATTCCTCACTTTCTATACGAATATTGGCATCTCGTCTTTGAACTTCCTGAAGCGAAGCGGAGGATCCAGGCGGACACCTGCCCCTGAAAGAAGTGGAGCGAGTTATTAAGCATTTTGTAAGACAGAACCACTATGGCCTAAACCCATCCTAAATCCACTTTCTTACTTTCGATTTATACTGCCGCCATTCTTCTTGAAATGTCTCATTAAGCATGTCTTCTTCAACTCTTATAAAGACAAGCTCCATTAGGATAGAAAAAATTAGGACAACAACATATGGTGAGATTGAGCCAAGCAAGAGAGAAATTCCTAAAAGGATCAACACAAAACCCAAATACATTGGGTGTCTACTATATCGATAAACCCCCTCTGTTAATAATGTCGCTGACTCCTCATAGGGTTTAACGGTGGTTTGATATCGTTTGAAATCGCGATCAGCGATGAGGTTGAGCGCCACCCCAATCAAAAGAGGGAATAATCCAATCAGATTCAAGGGATTCCGAACGATAGTGGCAACCGGAAAGGTGAAATGAAGTAGAAGGATGAGGATAATTGCCACCAGTAAGTAAGTCGGAGGAAATACTTTCTTCAGCATGGTTCTTGCCCTTGTATTGCCAGAGATCAGCATAGTGGTTTGAGTATATCCGTCCCGTTAATACCTTAGCTTACTTTTCAAGATTATCATTCCAGGGTTATCGCTGCCAAATCGCGCAATCCGCGGGTGCCTGTACTGAGCCTGTTGAAGCATCGGCTGCCCGAAGACCCCGATTGGGATGGGGTAGCGAATGGTTAGGCACCGTTCTGAAAAGTCGGCATCTTTCTCGATCTCCGCCAAACCACCAAGAACAGTATTCCAGGAATAGCGACAATCACCAACATAAGATAAGGGATAGCTGAGCGAGAGAAATCTTGAGTGATCGGTCTTTGAATAAGAAGCAACACAAGCGTTGCTAGCTGGAAAACAAGAGCAATCGCTCCCCCCAATTTCTCCCAACGCCAGGCGATGGCTAATCCCAGGACACTCAGAAACATCAAGATTGGGGGGAGTGCTTCTATGAGAGGATAGCCCTCCACCGCGTATGGGTCTGCTTTTCCGATTGTCACCCAGTTCCATGCATAGCCAGTAAGCATCATCAGAGAGTAGACAATGATGGGAAAGGACCAAATACGTGCAATCCGGCGAATCCTTTTCGTTACGCGATCATCGGTGTCACTAACATTTGTCATCGTTTATCCTCCTTGTTTTGATACGATGCCCAATGGCTTTGATCTGACGTAGATCCCCCGTTCCGCTCTGCGCCCCTCGCGATCGCGCAGTATCCTATATGGACGAAGCGAAGCTTGCCGAAAGAACGGTCCGTTCAAACGAACACGACGCTTGTTTTAGAGTTGCTTTTGTAAAAAGTAGCGTTGATGCCCAGAAGGAAAATTTACTAGTTCGCCAAACGCCTGATAGCCATGTTTTTTATAGAAGTCTGGCGACTGAAAACTGAATGTGTCCAAATATGCTTTCTTTGCACCACGTTGCCGCGCTTCCTGTTCAGCAAGCGTCAAAAGGCTATGCCCATGTCCGTGACCGCGAAGCTCATCTTTTACCCACAACAAATCAATATACAACCACTCCCAATATGTTTCGCCTAGAATCCCTCCTACAATTTCTTGGTCAGGCGAGTGAAGAACGAAACACAGGCGTTGAAATTTATTCTCACCTACCTGCTGTTTGTTGAAATCTCCAACGCCTCGTCCAATTATGCCCCATGCAGATTCTTCTGGCTTCTCAACGTAAACGATGTCGTATTCTTTATCCATGTGGTTTTAGGCCTTTCTTTTAACTTCGTTTCACCACGCCACGCTAAAGATGGGTTCGGCTGAAATTCTTTAAGAAACTTTCTTGAGGCAACAGACCAGCGGTTTTGAGCTGCGAAGTCCCTCGTTCTTTGGGGGAAGCGGCCAGGGCTATGATCTCTCAATATCAATTCGTCGCGCTTCCCTGGTCCGTTGACGAAGATCCCAGCGATTTTCTGGGGCAGCGAATGGTTATGCCTCTAACACACTTATAAATTCTCTGATCTCATTTCCCACATATGTCGCG
>CBDTTY010000049.1:0-14047 GCA_965363875.1 uncultured Anaerolineales bacterium | reverse complement strand
AGATCTTGGAGGATATACTTGCCTCTATTGGCGAGCATCTGCAAATGCTGTCTTGAAATTCGAGGATCATCGAGCACCAGATCATTGTCCAAACGACGACCAATTGTAATCAACGGTGCTGATAGCTGGAAATGTCGTTTGCCCTCGACAACGAGAAAAGCGCCTGCTGGGGGTCTATCGGTATCGTACTCCTCGATCGGTGTGATCTCGCCCTTAATATCCAGCGGATTGCTACTATGCCAACCAATGATGCGTACCCCATCTTGAGAGAGTGTAGGGTCCGTAGCAAGCGTGAAATGCACTTCTCTAGCAAAAAGAAAACCGGCCTGTTGCAGAGCTTTCCTAAAATCCTGGGATATATCCATTTGAAGATCGTCCGGCAACTGACCAATTTGTCGTATGCCTTCTGGGTGGACGCTGATTGTGAATTGATCAGGGGCAAATTCGCGCCCCTCAGAATCAACGCGCGCCGCCCCAATTGCCTCTTTGGCAAATTGGGTAGCAAATTCTTCCAGAGGGAGATCTCGAAGATCGAGATATCCTAAGGATTTCTTAAGAGTTTTCTCTATCGCTTTTTCGATCTGAATTAATCGATCGTCCATTCCTATGATTATACATAGCGACCGTTCGTCGTTAAAAGGGCATTTCGTACTATATACTGGAGATGTGATGCAGCCCGCATTCGAAGAGATCGAACATACTGCCGATTGGGCATTACGCGTTCACGGTCAAAATCTGACCGATCTGTTCCGCAACGCCGCCTTTGGCATGCTTTCATTGCTAGACATTGAACCTGTCCCCGGAGATTCGGAAAGTCGTTTTTTCGAACTGAAGGCGGAAGACACCGAGACGTTGCTGGTTTCCTGGCTGGAAGAGCTGCTCTACCCACTCGAGGTTGAAAATGCTGCAGTTGTCGATTTCCAGGTTGAAGTGCTGGAAAAAGTCCAGTTAAAAGCAACGATCGAGTTGAAGAAAATCGCATCGATAAAGAAGGAGATTAAGGCCGTCACCTTTAACGAACTTGATATTCGTGCCGTTAAATCCGGCTATGAGACGATTATCGTCTTTGATGTTTAGAAT
Source organism: uncultured Anaerolineales bacterium (assembly GCA_965363875.1). GTDB lineage: Bacteria > Chloroflexota > Anaerolineae > Anaerolineales > E44-bin32 > E44-bin32. Next base: position 12,967 of record CBDTTY010000049.1, on the reverse strand, counting down.
GAGGAGGTGGTGATAATGGTAGAGAAGAAAGATTTAATAAAAATCACGGATGTCACCTGGGAGATCCCCACTTCTTATCGAGAGGATATGCGCGTTCCAGTGCGGATATTCGCGGATGAAACTTTGATCGAAGCCGCATTGGGGGACAAATCCTTCGATCAGGCGGTTAACACCTCAACACTCCCGGGGCTTGTGAGTCCTGTCGTCGTCATGCCGGACGTTCACCAGGGTTACGGTTTTCCGATCGGCGGTGTGGCCGCGAGCAGGTATCCGGATGGCATCATCTCCCCCGGCGCGATCGGCTACGACATCAATTGCGGTGTGAGGCTGCTCGCAAGCGGAATTTCGTTTGACGATGTAAAGAAAGAGCTCCCCGATCTCGCTTCAGCGCTCGATGCGAATTGTCCAAGCGGGGTCGGCGTCGGTGGAAGCGTGCGGCTCACCACCAAGGAATTGGATAAAGTATGCCGACAGGGTAGTAACTGGGCGTTGAAAAACAATTACGCCCGCAGGGATGATCTCGAGCGAACAGAAGAGCAAGGTCAGATTCACGGCGCCGATCCTTCCAGTATTAGCTCTCGCGCTAAACAGCGCGGCAAGGGCCAACTCGGGACACTAGGAGCAGGCAATCACTTCATCGAGATCGATGTCGTTGAAGAGATCTTCCATCAGGCAGCCGCGGACGCTATGGGGCTGGCAGAGGGGTTGCTCACCGTCCAGATCCACTGCGGCTCGCGTGGGTTTGGACACCAGATCTGCTCCGATTATGTCCGCGAATTTCAGAGTGCTGTGAAACGCTATGGGATCAAACTACCTGACCGCGAACTGGTCTGCGCGCCTCTGAATTCCCCGGAGGGTAAACGATACAAGGCGGCGATGGCATGCGCAGCAAACTACGCCTTTTGCAATCGACAAGTACTGGCGCATCATGTTCGCCGTTCTTTTGAGCAAGTGCTCGCGGGCAGAGTTCCTGATTGGGACCTTCACCAGGTTTACGACATTGCCCACAACATGGGGAAAACCGAAACCCATGTCGTCGATGGTAAAAAAGTGCGGGTTTGTGTGCACCGTAAAGGGGCAACTCGTGCTTTCGGTCCCGGATTCGAGGGGCTGCCAGAAGTCTACCGACCGTTCGGCCAGCCTGTCCTGGTCCCCGGCAGCATGGGGACTGCATCCTGGGTTTTGCTGGGAACAGAGGAGAGCATGACGAAGTCGTTTGGATCATCATGCCATGGCGCTGGACGAGTGATGAGCCGCAGGCAGGCGAAGCGGGAAGTTCGGGGCCAAGATCTTCGAGAAGAGCTTGAAGCGCAGGGCATCATCATTCGCGCTGGCTCCATGCCCGGTTTGGCAGAAGAAGCGCCAAAAGCTTACAAAGACGTGGATGCTGTAGTCGAAGTAGTCGTCCGTGCAGGTATCGCTGCCAAGGTCGCTCGCCTTCGACCCGTCGTTGTGATCAAGGGATGAGGGAATATTTCATCTCTTCACGAAAAACAAAAGGGGCAGTCCAAACTAATAGCGGGACTGCCCCTTTTCGTAATCCACCCTGGTTATTCTGGCATAAGTCTCAGGAAACGACGTTTCCCAACCTTCAGAATTGCAGGCTGTTTTACATCGAGAGTCATGTTCGCATCCTCGAGCACATCTCCATCCAGCCGGACCCCATTCTGCTTGATCAAACGTCTAGCCTCACTCCTGCTGCTCACCAATCCGGAATCCACCATCACATCGACAATGGTTCCTGCAGCTGAGATGCTGTACTCCGGAATCTCCTCGGGATCCTCATGCTCCTGGAAAACTCGGCGGAAAGCTGCTTCGGCAGGCTCAACTGCTTCGTCGCCCTGGTAAATAGCGACGATCTCGCGCGCCAGGCGCATTTTCACATCGCGCGGATGCAGCTTGCTCTCGCCTAATCCCAGTTCGATTTCGGCGATCTCATCCGGACTGAAGCGTGTCACCAGCCGGAAATAATTCATCATCGCCGCATCTGGAAGCGACATCACCTTTCCATACATTTCATCTGGTGTTTCATCGATCCCGATGTAATTCCCCGTGCTCTTCGCCATCCGCATATGCCCGTCTGTCCCCACAAGTACAGGCGTGGTTAATGCGACTTGAGGGCGCAGCCCCATGGCCTCCTGTAGTTTCCGGCCGGCGAGCAAATTGAAGAGCTGCTCGGTTCCACCGAGTTGAACATCTGCCTTCAGTATCGTTGCGTCATACCCCTGAAGTACACCGTAGAAGAACTCGTGCAGCCAGATCGGGTCACCCTTCTCAAAACGTTTAGAGAAATTGTCACGCACCAAGAATTGCTGGACCGTGAAAAGACTCGCCATTTCGATGATCTGCTCCATGGAAAGCTCTGAAAGCCATTCATGGTTGTACCGGACCTCTGTTTTCTCAGAATCAAGGATTTTAAAGGCCTGATCCGTATAGGTCTTCGCGTTTTCCATGACTTGATCATGGCTCAATCGCGGACGTGCTTTGTCTTTGTCCGAAGGATCACCTACCAGTGCAGTGAAGGTTCCAATGACAAATATTGCTTGATGACCGAGATCCTGAAATTGCTTGAGCTTCCTCATGGTCACGGTATGACCGAGGTGAAGATCTGGCGACGTTGGGTCGTATCCGCAATAGACTCGAATCGGCTCCCCCGTCTTTGCAGATTGGATCAGCTTCTCTATAAGTTCTGCTTGCATCGCCTCTTTTAACTTCTCATCCCCCAATTCGACACCTTGCATCAAGATGGCGATTTGTTCTTCGATTGGTTTGCTCTGAGACATTCAGTCTGCTCCTATGAATCTATGTAGCTCTAGACAATAAAAGATCAAGCGCGGGCCGCATGCGCCCACGCTTGGTTTGCTAGCTTGTGCCCCTCAGAATTGAGGATCTCAGCCCGGGAACATACAGCCGAACGTGCATAGGGGGCGGTCAACGCCCCGGTGATAGATGTAGCTGCATCGTCCCTTTAATCCATTCTTTCGCATGGCAATGCAATCATAACATATGCCGGAGTTAGCGTTCACTCAGACTGTTCGGATTCCTCCCGTTGACAAACCCACACATCGCCTTCGAGCTCAGGCTCAAGGAGATCCGCCTTTCTGGCGATCATCGCCGCTAGCTGCTCCCCGCTTTCGACCCCCGTCTTCGCCTCTCGCCCAAAAGATCCTTTGATGCTCGTCGGGGTTTGAAAAGTGAAGACACCCTGATCGCCAACGACCATCACATACCAACCTGCTCCTCTTCTTGTTAACCTTAGAGAGTCGATCTCCCCCCACATCATCTCCAACCTGCGCAAAGGCGTCTGATAGACAAGACCACTTTCTGATACGGTAATAACCGTATTACATTCAAGCCAGTTGGAGAAGGAGCTGGCCAATGCGGCAATCAGAAAAAGGATGGTGAAGATGAGCGCAACCAAAGAGATGGTTCCTAGGCGTGATAATAGAACCACGTCCAGGATACCTAAGGTAAGCACCAAGAGCCAGGCGATCCGTTCCCCGGATCGATTGAGTGTAATCAAACGGTAGGTTTTCTTAGTGTTGAAATCGGCAAATGCCGTCAAGAAGGCTGGACGATCTTTCACCTCTAGCTCCTCATTTACTGATCATCATCGCCATTCAGATAAACCTCGGTCCTTATCTCACTCCTTAAGTAGGAGGATGATCCGTTCACAACGGTCTCTCGGGAATCACACGTTCGGAAGTGCGTTCACCCGTAAAGCCGACAAGCAATACTCCAACCAGCGTAACCAGCATACCAATCCACGCTCGCCCGGGTATCGTCTCACCGATCAACCAGGGCGAGATGAGCGCGGTCCCCATGGGCATCAAGTTTACGGCAATGCTCATCTCAAAGGCTTTCAGTTTCTGGCGAGCGTGATTCCAGATTAAAAACGCAAGCATGGAGCTTGGCACAATTAGCCAGAGCATTATTCCCCAAGTCGACCTTGGCGGAAATGTTTGCACTGGTGAAATGAGCAGTATGGCACAACCGCCGATACCCATTGGTAAGGCAGCAAGGGTTAGGGTGCCAACCTTCTTTTCCCGGGCAATCGAACGGCCTATCAAGCCGTTTATCGTGTATGCGAGCACGCCAATGAGCGTTAGCACAATCGAGTAGACATCATCTAAACCAACACTCATTCCGAAAAAAACCATTCCACCTGCGAGGGCAAAGACAAGCCCCAGCCATTGCAGAGAGGTAGGTCTTTCTTTAAGAAAGGCTGCTCCTAGAAGAAACGTTAGTATGGGAATGCCATTGAGCAAGAAAGCAGATGTAGTCGCGTCTAATTTCTCCAATCCCTTGAACATCATTATGCTCCCGATGGCAAAACCGGCGAATCCCATAATGCTCAGACGGAGCCAATCTCGAGTATTTAGGGCTCGCAAATTCCCTCGAGAAAAGAAAAACAGCAATGGGAGGAAGAGAAGAAAAGCAACGATATATCTAATGCTGGCGATATCATATGGCGAGAGATCCTCTAGGAGGATTTTAATTAAAGGTGGGGATGCCGCCCAGATCAGAACTACGAAAATCGATTCCATATAGGGAAGAAATCGTCTAAGCATGAATGAAACTTACCTTAAAAGCCTCAGTGACTTGAGCTAACGCGTCGTCATCAACCCAATAATGCATAACCAACCGCATCTGACCATTGCTTGAAACGTTGATTTTTATCCCCTTGTCAGCAAAACGACCCATCAACTCCTCCCCTGAAATCGGTGCCTCAGCTGTCAGTCGCAGAAAGATCATATTCGTCGCTGGTGTTTCATAATCCAAGGATATTCCTGGGAGCTCAACAAGAGTTTCTGCAAGCCGGCGGGCTTTGATGTGATCTTCCCTCAGCCGGTCCACCATACTCTCAAGAGCCACGACCCCCGCTGCTGCGAGTACGCCCACTTGCCTCATCCCCCCACCCAGCATTTTCCGTGCACGGCGAACTTTTTGAATGAAGGTTTTTTCTCCGCAGATGACCGATCCCGCCGGAGCGCACAAACTCTTCGAGAGACAGAACGTCACCGAATCGGTGGATGCGACCAGCTCTGCAGGAGATACGTCCAGGGCAATCGCGGCGTTAAATATCCGCGCTCCATCAATATGCAAACCCAATCCATGTTTTCTGGCGATGCGCCCCACTTCCTGTATGTAATCTACACTCAATACCGACCCCCCACAGCGATTGTGGGTATTTTCAAGGCAGATGAGGCTGGTTATTGGAAAGTGATCGTCATCCGCACGAATGGCCGCTTCGAGCTCATCATGTGGAACCGTTCCATCATTTCTGTTCTTGACAACGAAGGTATGGATACCCCCCAGCGCTGATACGCCTCCCGCCTCATAGAGATAAGTATGCGAACGATCCCCAATGATGATTTCATCACCGCGGGCGCAGTGAGCCAGAATGGCAGCCAGATTCCCCATCGTGCCTGACGGCACGAAGAGTGCCGCTTCCTTGCCTAGCATCTTCGCGGAAAGCTCCTGTAAATGGTTTACAGTCGGATCCTCGCCGTAAACATCGTCCCCCAGCTCGGCATTCGCCATTGCCTCCAGCATTTCAGGGGTTGGTTCTGTTACCGTATCAGACCGTAGATCGATCCATTCCATTGCCATCATCCTTTTCGGTTGCCCGTCAGCCCTAGCTCACTATTCCAGTGAATTCGCCAAGCTTCAATCTCCATGCTCGAAAGAACCCTTGGATGTTATTCCCGCTGGCGCAAGATCATAAGTATGGCCTCGAAATCCTCGGGAAGCGGTGAATCGAATGTCGTTGACTGCTCATCTCCAAGAAGACGAATAGTTAATTGACCCGCGTGTAGCAGTTGCCGGTCAGCAGGCAGCGTGGGTTTGCTGCGGCCATAAACCCGGTCTCCCACGATCGGACAATCAATAAACGACAGGTGAACGCGGATCTGGTGGGTACGGCCAGTTTCAGGTCGGACTTCCAAGAAAGAATGTTCAAGGAACCGTTCATGAGTGTGATACGTAGTCACCGCCTCCCGCCCCCGGCTATGTGACGTGACCGCCATTTTCTGGCGGTGCTTGGCGTCGCGACCAATTGGCGCATCTATCTTCCCCGATGGGGTCGGTGGGTTTGAATCCGTAAGTGCATAATAGACTTTCTTCACTTGTCGATCTTGAAATTGTCCCTGAAGAAATTGGTGAGCTTCATCGTGTTTGGCGAAGATGATGAGACCTGAAGTGTCCTTATCAAGCCGATGAACCACACCGGGGCGCCCTTCATCACCAATGCCGCGAATATCTGGTGCATGGGCCAGGACTGCTTGAACCAACGTTCCTGTTTCGTGGCCTACGGAAGGATGGACGACAATGCCCGGCTCCTTGTTGATGACCAGGAGATCCTGGTCTTCATAAACAACGTCTATCGGGATCGCTTCAGGCTGTAAATCTGTGTGGGTTGGCTCAGGTATCGAGATTTGAAGATCCTCGCCACCATCAAGACGGTAGCCTGTTTTCTTGACAACACTACGATCAACACTGACTGAGCCGCTGCGAATGAGTTTCTGCACTTGAGAGCGGGAGAAATCTGCCAGGTAAGTAACGATTACGACGTCAAGCCTGCCACCTGGCTTTGGTGCGAGGAAGCGAACAGTCTGTGCACCCACTGATTTTATTCCGAATGACCTTCGAAGTTCCGACTTACATTCTCTTCGACGGGATCAGCCTCATCTCGTTCCTTGGTTCGTCGTTCGTCAACCCACATGGAAACTACAAGAAGCGCTGCGCCAATGGATATAGATGAGTCAGCTACATTGAAGACTGCAAAACTGCCCACAGAAACGAAGTCTGTTACCGTACCTTGATACAACCGGCTAAGCAGGTTGCCCGTTGCCCCTCCCAACATGAGCCCCAATGCGATCCGTGTTGCCACTTGCTCGCGAGGAATCTGGGGGAAGTAGTAGAGGATGGCGCCAATTACAATAATCGCAATCACAGTGAAAATCGCACCGCCGGAGGGGAAGATGCCAAAAGCCGCTCCTGTATTGTTCCAATGGACGATGCGCGCATAGGGTTGAAGCCAGTCAAACGGAACCCAGGATTCTCCTAGCGCCAGATTTGTTCTTACCAGGTATTTAGTCCACTGATCCAATGCGACGACAACACCGGCGACACCGATCAGGAACCCATAATCACGCAACAATGAACGTTTCACTTCAGGTTGTAACCTCCTTCTTCAGATAGCCTTGATTGTACCGTACCGCCCCATCAATTGGGATTCAAGAAGCGGGTTTCCCGGAGGGTGTCCAGGGAAACCCGCTTGCTTCGCTGCGTCTGAGAGGAATGCTCTCTTGGCGTCTCTTAACCTTCGACTTTCCGCAGGGCAACCTGCAATGATTCTCCATCGAAGTGATGCTCGGTCGTAATCACCCCCTGCGGGTCCGCACTCGGCTGCATACTCTCAGCAATGACTTCCCCTTGAATATATCCGCGATGCACATCGATGGCTTCAGCGAGCCTGTCGCTCGCCGTATATTGCACCTCGATGCCATCATCCACCTGAAGATCCGCTTGCCTGCGCAAGTCCTGCACGCGGCGTACGAACTCCCGCGCCAACCCTTCAAGGACCAATTCTTCTGTCAGCTCCGTAACCAACGCCGCCACGTAGGGTCCTTCCGCAACAGCGGAAAAACCCTCGTGAGCTTCGATGCGAATCTCCACTTCGTCTGCCGTCAACTGGATGACTTGACCCTCGATCTTCACCTCGACCGGTTCCCCGGCCAGCAAGGCAGATGCACTTTTAGGTTGATCTAGCATCCCAACGGCGTCACGGATCGCAGGGAAGAGTGAGCCGTATTTCTGCCCTAACTGCTTTGGCAGCGCCTTGAGCTGGTACTCGACCGCTTCTGCAGCGGCATCGAGTAAGCGTACTTTCTTGACATTTAATTCATCACGGATCAGCGCATCGTAACGATCGACAATTACCCGTTCCTCTGAACCGGCGACAGCGAAAGCCACTTCGGACAGGGGTTGCCGTAGTTTCCTGTTTGCTTTATTCCGCGCGGCATGTCCCATGGAGACGAGCATTTGGACGAATTTCATATCCCTCAACAAATCCTCTTCCACTTCAGCCGGATCCACCTCCGGCCAGGCGCGGTGGTGGATACTCTCGAGCGCTTCATCGTCGATGCTCCGTACGAGATTTTGGTAGATCTTTTCCACAACAAATGGGGTGAAGGGAGCGAGAACGTGGGTCAGGGTCAGCAGCGCCTGATAGAGCGCCGTATAGGCTGCATGTTTATCCGCATCCGAGGCTTTATTCACGCCGGTTTTCGCCCAGAAACGGCGTCTACTCCGACGGAGATACCAGTTGCTCAAGTCATCCAGGAAATTCCCGATCACTTTGGTAGCACGGTCTGGCTCGAAAGCTTCAAGAGCATGTGTGACCTGATCGATTGTCTGCCGCGAGCGTGAGAGAATCCAACGATCCATAACACTGAACTGGACATCACCGCTGTCGGTAGGAGTCCACCCATCGAGATTGGCATAGGTGACGAAGAACGCATACACATTCCATAGTGGTATCAGGAACTGCCGCCGGGCTTCCGTCGCGGTATCAAATCCAAAAAGTAGATCCTTCTCAGGTTTGTGGCTGCAATAGACCCACCGCATGACGTCTACACCCATAGCGTCGGCGGCTTGGTTAAACTCGATCATATTGCCCCAGGATTTGTGCATCGCTTGCCCATCTTCGGCGAGCAGGGTCGCATAAGTAAACACGTTTCTAAAGGGTGTTTTCCGCTCGAGAATCGTACTCAAAGCCAGCAAACTATAGAACCAGTTTCGGAACTGTCCCGGGAACGATTCGCTGATGAGATCGGCCGGATACCAATCTGACCAGTACTCCTTATCGGTGTTGTAGCGGAGCGTACTCATCGCCACAACCCCCGCATCCAACCAGGGGTTGCCTACATCCGGGATGCGCTCGATTACCGCGCCACATTCACTGCATTCAATCTTCACAGCATCGATATAGGGTCGGTGCGGTGTGTGCCCATCGAAAACGTCCCAGCCCTCGACCGCTCTCTCTTCGAGTTCCTCACGACTTCCGATTACCTCGAAATGCTTACAGGATTCGCACTCCCAGATTGGCAGAGCCAGCCCGTAATACCGCTTCTTCGAGATCATCCAGTTGTGCATATTGCGCAGCCAATCGAGCTCACGCTCCAACCCGAAGGAGGGGTGCCATGCTGTGTCTTCCTTCACGACCTCCATAATCTGATAACGCAGGTTGTCCAACTTCTCCTCTTCTGTGACCTGTTCATAGGGCTTGTCTAGTTGATCGCCCATATTGATGAACCATTCATCCACAAGATGGAATACAAGCTCCTCCCCGCAACGCCAACAGACCGGGTAGCGGTGGGTATAATCCTCGATCTTGTAGGTCAAGCCCTTTTCTGTCAGATTTTCGAATATTGGTTGGGCGACCTTCTGGACGTTCATCTCCGAAAGCCAGTCAAAACCATCGAGGAATAGACCGTCGCCGTTTAGCGGTGCAATCACCGGCAAGCCATGTTCCTTGCTCAATTGAAAATCCTCGGCACCACAACCAGGGGCGATGTGGACGATTCCAGTTCCCTCGTCTTCGCCCACCTCATCCCAAAGAATCACACGGTGTGCTTCAGGGGCACCCTGTTCTTGTTGAATGGGCAGTTCATCAAACGGGCCATCATACGTCCATCCTTCCATTTCTTGGCCTTTAAGCTCCGCTTCAACTTCATAATCGCCCTTTAAGATATGCAGTGTCCCTCTGCTCAGATAGAAAACATCATCCCCCTGCCGGACCTTGACATAATCCAGATCGGGACCAACGGCGGCAGCGACGTTGCTCGTGAGCGTCCATGGCGTTGTCGTCCAAACAAGCAAGCTCTCACGCTCGCGATCACGAAGTGGAAAACGTAACGTGATACTCGGGTGGGCAATTTCCTTGTATCCCTCGGTCACAATCTCATGCTGGCTCAAACCCGTACCGCAACGCACGCACCACGGCATAACGTCACGGCCTTTGAAAATCCATCCCCGGTCGTAACACGATTTGAGTGTGGCCCAAATGGTGTAATTGTTGTCATCTGAAAAAGTGAAATATGATCCGCCTAATTCAGGCATACCCAAACGACCAACGATGGATTCAACGCTGCCCGTTACCGGTCCACGCGGTCCTTCCACTGTGATTTGCTCGGATGGATCCTCCGCCATCTTATCTCGCAGAGTGCGCAGCATGTCGGGGTCGTTCCAATCCATCCAGAACCCCAGGCGGATACTCTGTTCTGTCTGTACCGCAGAGTATTTCAGAACTTGTTGCTTGCACAAATTTACAAAACGATCGAGGCCAAACTCTTCAATTTCACGCTTGCTGTTGAAACCCATCTCCCGCTCGACGTTGACCTCGACCCACAAACCCTGGCAATCGAAACCATTCTGGTATCGTGTTTGAAACCCCTGCATGGCTTTAAATCGGTGGAAGAGATCCTTGTATGTCCGCCCCCAACCATGATGAACTCCCATGGGATTGTTGGCTGTGATCGGACCATCAATGAAGGACCAACGCGGACTTTCTGACCTCAGTGCGACGAGGTTCTTGAAAGCCTGAATGTCATCCCAGAACGCTAAAACTTCTTTTTCAAGCGCGATGAAATCAACCTGGTTGTCTACGGTTCTAAACATCTAACACCTCACGGTTCAAGCTCAATGACCAAACGTTTATTGATCGCACCCTTGCTCTTGTAGTCCACGATGCGGATCTGACCTACTTCCTCAGTATTGGCGACGTGGGTCCCACCATCGGCTTGGAGATCAAGCCCTTCGATTTCCACCACTCGAACTTCTTGAATCATAGGTGGCAGGAGATTTATTTTCGTTCGAATCAGGTCAGGGATCTGGAAGGCTTCAGCGCGCGGCAAGATTGCAGTCTTTACCAATCGAGCCGCTCGGACCTCAATATTGATTTTATCTTCGATCTCGGCGACAAGTTCCTTATGCATGGACTCAAATTCAAAGTCCATTCGCCCACGTAAGGGTTGCATGTTTCCGCCGGTAACGCTTGCTTCATAATCTCGCCATATCACACCGCATAGGATGTGCATCGCGGTGTGGACGCGCATAAGCTGGAGGCGTCGCTCCCAATCCAATTCGCCATCGACCTCCGCACCGGTTTCTGGTGGGGATCCATCAATTTCATGCCAGATCTCACCATCGACCTTGCGAACACGTTTCACAGATAGGGTTTGGTTCCCCGATTTAAAAACTCCGAAATCGCAAGGCTGTCCCCCACCGCCAGGGTAAAACGCGGTCCGGTCCAGGGAAATACCATGCTCCGAGGCACCTGTAACTTGAGCGGTGAAGGTCTTTAGATACGAGTCACCGTAGAACAGCAATTCCGTCATCGTTTATTCCCTTCTCTCCAGATACACCAAGTGACCCTCAATAGATCCTGATCAACATCCCATTAAAACTAAGTGCTCCCGTCCCGAACAGGGACGAGAGCAAAATACTCCCGTGGTACCACCCTGATTCCCGTCAACTACGGGCTCTCAGTCAAGTACGGCCGTAGATAATCTCTGGCTTATACCTGCGCCTGTGGTAACGGCAGGCGATCCCGGCTTCCTTACTTACGATGTGCTGCGTTCGGGTTGCAGCTCCGGAGGGATTTTCCGACTGGTATCCTGGCCCGGCTCTCACCAATCCCGGGCTCGCTTACAGGCAGACTCAGGCGTACTCGTCTCCATCAAAGCTTTTTTCTTCTATTGAATTTACTTGCCCATTATGCCATACGCGCAAACATGGGTCAATCACCTAGCGCTAACATCATCCAAAATCCGGCTCAGATGGACTAGATCAACGTGCCAGAAGCAAGCTAGAAGTGATTGAGCCTTATCATGAGACTCGTTTCACTATGACGCTTGGATTGGGGTTTATTTATGGACCACTCGGTCCGGATAATAATGCTCAAAAAGCGCGTACAGGTTGCCTTGATGAAGCTGCTCAGCCAAACCACCGAGCAAAATGCGGCTCTTCCCACAAGATTCGATGTCGATCTGGGAAAGGTAAGCATCATAATCTTTTCGTCGACTCGCCTGCCTGACATGACTCCGAATACGATTTAAGTATGCGATATTGTCCTGCACCTTAGAAGTTACCTCGCCGCGTAGAAAGGTTTCTCCATGTCCTTGGACGATATTCTCAAGCTTCATCTTTGGGAGGCGTTTCATGCTTTCGATCATTGTGTCAAAATCACCGTCTGCGACATACGGCAACGGCATGAGAATGTCGCCCGAAAAAAGAACCCGATCCTCCACAAGGAGCACACCAATACCATCTGGGCTGTGACCTGGGAGGTGGATCAACTTGAGAGATCGCTTTCCAATCTGAAGACTTAAAGTTCCTTTTTCGAAGACCACATCTGGGAGAACGATCTTCAGATTCCGGAATTCTCGATTGCCGCGCTTTGCTGCCGCCAGAGTTTGTTTACCTCTAGTATCAAGTAAAGTGCGGCAGAGTGAGTGACTGAGGATTGTTGCGTTGGGAAACCAGCAATTGCCTAAGGTGTGGTCGGAGTGATAGTGAGTGTTGATTACATAGCGGACCGGTTTAAACAATCGCCCTTCAAGAAAATCACGAATTTCTCTAGTTTCTTCGGGGTAAGCAAGCGTATCGATGAGGATGGACCACTCCTGACCAACAATGGCCCCTGCATTCACCTGCGCATAAAGCTGGCTGGTGAATACATAGACATCCTCAGCTACCCGCTCACGAATCATGCCTGCTCCTGTGTGACCGCAAGTTGAAAGGATAGCATAGGGAACAAATCGATGTCAAGTAAACTTAACATAAATGCTGTTTTTGTGCAGATTTAGGGTTTTCCTTCAAGTGCTTGGGAAGGGCTCTGAATTAATCAATGACATTTCGAGCACTTCGACTCTGCTCAGGCTAAACTCCGCGAGAAATCCCT
>CBDTTY010000048.1:0-14063 GCA_965363875.1 uncultured Anaerolineales bacterium | reverse complement strand
AACCTGGCCTGCTTCTACGCACTTCACGACAAACCCCAGCAGGCGCTTGCTCTGCTCAAGATAGCCTTTAAACGTGCGCCCAACCTCGTCGAGTGGTCGAAGCAAGACAGCGATCTCGCCTCGCTGCGCGAATTGCCTGAGTTTCAGGCTTTAGTAGTCGATGACTGAACAAGTCTCAATCTTGCCATTAATAACCCTGCCATGATCGAGGTCATTGCCTTCGACGCCGATGACACCCTTTGGGAAAACGAATCGCTCTACCATTGGGCGAAGAGTGAATTGACGCGTATCCTTTCACCTTATCAGGACCCGGGCTGGGTCAATCGCAAACTCGACAAGATCGAGGTTTCCAATCTGCAGGTCTATGGGTACGGCATCAAGAGCTTTACGCTCTCCATGATCGAGACTGCGGCTGAAGCCGTAGACAGCAAGATCGAAGCTCACACAATCTCTGCGATTCTAGAGATCGCTAAAAAGATGTTATCAGCCGAAGTGGAGCTCCTCAATCACACAGAGCAAGCCCTGGTGCAATTGTCCTCGGACTACGATTTGATACTGGTGACCAAGGGAGATCTGTTCGAACAACAAAGAAAAATCTCACGCTCCGGTATAGACCATTGCTTTAAACTGATTGAGGTTGTAGCCGAGAAAACGCCCGCAAGATACCTCGAGATTCTAAAGAAGCACCATATCAAGGTTGACCGTTTCTTAATGGTGGGAAATTCATTGCGCTCTGACATCCTGCCCATCGTCGCCATCGGCGGCAGGGCGGTCTATATTCCCAACGAGCATACCTGGTTTCATGAAGTACCTGAACAAGAGGAAATCGAAGGTGCACAATTTGACGAGCTCGAGCATCTTGGCCAATTGCCCGAGTATATGGCTGCGCTCGAACGCACCCTGGACTGACCCGAAACCAACCTGCAAGATCAAGCGCGGACAGAAAGCCAGAGGGTCATGAACCTGAGCGATATGAAACATCATCACCAAACTTCTAACTCTCAATCCTAGTAAATGAGGCCACAATGACATTTATCGATCTGGACCAAATAGAAGCGAAAGAGATCGTCCCGGGCTATCGGGCTGTGTTCGTTCACTCCGATACGATGACATTAGCCTATTGGACGATTGAAGCCGGCGCCGATCTCCCCGGACATAGCCACCCGCACGAACAGGTCGCAAACGTACTCGAAGGGACCTTCGAATTAACGATAGCCGGGGAGACGAGACGCCTCGGACCGGGCACCGTTGCCGTGATCCCCTCGAGCGTTGTTCACGCAGGAACTGCGATCACGGATTGCCGCATTCTTGATGTTTTTCACCCGGTTCGTGAGGAGTACAAATAACACTATTTTGGTTATGCAAAGAGTCCTACAGGTAATAAAATTCTCTGAGGCACAACCTAAATTTCCAATATCAGAATATCCATGGGAGTTTGTATTGTTCAAAATGGATGAAGTTTGTCCGGTCTGCTTATGACATCTTCCACTACTGACCCTATTGACCCGCCACCTATCATTATTGGCAGGACGGCGAGCCTGAAGCTAGCGTGGTATTACAACACATATACGGCTCCTAGCCACGGGAGGGGCGTTCCGTGACCGACGGCACGCAGGCAGACACCCTCAACCTGGCAAACCGGCCAGTCGACCATGCCCCTGTTGGGGCTGTTATGGTCGTAGGCGGCGGTATTGCCGGAATGCAGGCCAGCCTTGACCTGGCTGACCAGGGCTACCGCGTCTACCTCGTGGAATCCCAATCCGCCATCGGCGGACACATGGCACAGTTCGACAAGACCTTCCCTACGAACGACTGCGCTATGTGCACAATCAGCCCCAAACTGGTCGAAACCGGGCGGCATCTCAATATCGACGTATTGGTTGATACTGAGGTCGTTAAAATCGACGGTCAAGCCGGCGATTTCACGGCCACGCTGCGACATAAACCCCGTTATATCGATCTCGATAAGTGCGTCGGTTGTGGGGATTGCGTCGATGTCTGTCCGATAATCCTTCCAGACCCCTTCAACGAAGCGCTCAATCTACGGCGTGCAGCGCATATCCTCTACCCCCAAGCCGTCCCTGGCGCCTTTGCAATTGATAAGCTGGGAATCTCCCCTTGCCGTGATGCCTGCCCCGCAGGCCAACGCGCCCAGGGTTATATCGCTCTCATCCACGAAGGCCGTTACGATGACGCCCTGCGGGTGATCAAAGAGGACAACCCCTTTCCGGGGATCTGCGGCCGCATCTGCAATCACCGCTGCGAAGAGGCCTGCAACCGCGGTCTAATTGATGAACCCATTAATATCCGCGCCCTGAAACGATTCGTCACCGACAAGGTATACGAAAACCCGCGCCAGCCCGTCCCTCCGGCCGAGATCACCCAGGACAAACGAGTGGCGATCATCGGCGCCGGACCCTGCGGGCTGACCGCCGCGCAAGATCTAGCCGGTCTCGGTTTCCATGTCAGCGTTTTCGAGGCTTTACCCGTCGCCGGAGGGATGCTGCGCGTCGGCGTTCCCGAATACCGTCTACCGACAGACATCATCGAGCGAGAGATCGCTGACATTCTCGACCTCGGGATCGATTTGCATCTCAATACAGTTATCGAAGATCTCGACAACCTTTTTGAAGAAGGCTTCGATGCCGTCCTGATCGCGGTCGGCGCCCACGAGGGAATACGTCTGCCAATCCCGGGCGCCGATCTCGACGGTGTCTTGATCAACACCCTCTTCCTGCGTGATGTCAGGCTGGGCAACAAGCTGGAACTTGGGAAGAAGGTGCTCATCCTGGGCGGCGGGAACGTAGCCATCGACTGCGCCCGGACGGCTGTGCGCCTCGGTGCCGAGGTCCACCTTGCCTGCCTCGAGCCACGTGATGATATGCCTTGTCACGCAGAGGAAGCCGACGCCGCAGAAGAAGAGGGCGTGACCATTCACCCCGACCGCACCTTCATGCGTGTCATCGCCGATAGCGATGGCCGCGCTGCTGGTGTGGAATGCTCCCGAGTCACCCACTTTGAGTTCGACCACGAAGGTCGGCTCAGCATCGACACCGAACCGGATTCGGAGCACGTTATTGATGCTGATACGGTGATCTTCTCCGTTGGGCAGCGCGCTGGTCTGGCTTTCATCCCCGACGACGCCGGTGTGGGAGTTACACAACAGCGCACAATCTCCATCAACCCCAATACCATGGCTGCAACTCGACCGGGCGTATTTGCCGCCGGAGACAGTGTCTCCGGAACATCCTTCGTGATCGAGGCCGTCGCTTCAGGCCACCAGGCAGCCGAGAGCATCCAGCGCTATCTCCTAGGCGAGGATCTCGAAGCCCCTCCCAAACCGGATTTGCCTGTCGTCAAATTCACGCGTGCCGAACTTTTAGAGCGGGTAGCTAGAGGCGACTTCGAGATTCAGAGCAGGGTGCCAATCCCCGAACTTACAATCGAGGAGCGGAAAACCGGCTTCAGCGAAGTTGAACGCGGTTATTCGGATGAACTCGCGCAAGAAGAAGCCGCCCGCTGTCTTGCCTGTGCGGTATGCTCTGAGTGTCTCTCCTGCCAGTATATCTGCGGTACGGAGGCCATTAACCACGATGATGTCGAAACATTAGACCAGGTCAAGGTCGGAGCCGTAATCCTTGCGCCGGGTTACCAGATCTATAACGCAGAGCTCTCCCAGGAGTATGGCTTTGGCCGCTACCCTAATGTGATCACGGCACTGCAATTAGAGCGTTTACTTTCGGCCTCCGGCCCTACAGGAGGCCATGTCAACCGACCATCCGACGACGCACCAGCACGCAAGGTCGCGTTTCTGCAATGCGTCGGCTCGCGCGATCAGAGCCATGATTACTGCTCCGCAGTTTGCTGCATGTACGCTTCAAAAGAAGCAGTGATGATCAAGGAACACGACCAGCAAGCTGAAGTCCATATCTTCATGATGGACATGCGGTCCTACAGCAAGGGCTACGAAAGCTACTATCAGCGCGCGAAAAACCAGTACGGTATTGAATACACCCGCTGCCGGATATCCTCCTTGCAGGAGGACGTAGAAACCGGGGATCTGATCCTCCGCTACGCAGAGGAACAGGGCTCCCCAAGCAATGGTAAGGATAGCCCACGGCCCATCATCACCGAAGAGAAATTCGACCTGGTCGTTCTTTCTGTGGGGATGGAAATCTCCGATTCGGTCAAAGAACTTGGCCGTACAATGGGGATCGAACTCGATGAGTATGGTTTCTGCCATACGACTCTCTTTGATCCGCTTGCTACGACCAGACCAGGTATTTACGCGGCCGGACCATTTCGCGAACCAAAAGACATCCCTGAGTCGATTGTAGACGCCACTGGTGCAGCCGCAAAAGTAGCCGGTCTACTAGCCCCGGCGCGCTTCTCCCTGACTAAGGCAATTGAATATCCACCGGAGCGTGAAATCACCGGGGAAGAGTCGCGCACAGGTGTGTTCGTATGCCATTGCGGTTCAAACATCGGCGGTTTCCTGGACGTCCCCGACGTAGCAGAATACGCCAGCTCACTTCCGGGTGTGATCCACGCCGAAGATAATCTTTACACCTGCTCTCAAGACAGTATCGCCCACATTACCGAGCAGGTGAAGGAATTGGGGCTCAACCGCGTGGTTGTCGCCTCCTGCACGCCTATCACCCACGGACCTCTTTTCCAGGACAGCATCCGCTCTGCCGGCTTGAACCCGGCCATGTTCGAGATGGCGAATATCCGCAACCAGTGTTCCTGGGTACATTCACACGATTCCCAAGCTGCCACGCATAAAGCTAAGGAACTGGTGCGGATGGCAGCCGCGAAGGCAAAAACGCTGCAGCCAATCCACACGACTGAGGTCCCTATTGAGAATGATGGTCTTGTCGTCGGCGGTGGTGTGGCCGGGATGAATGCTGCGCTCGCTCTTGCCGATGGCGGCTTCAATGTGTATTTGGTCGAGCGGAAAGACAAGTTAGGCGGAAACCTGCGAGAGATCCACTTCGGCCTGAACGACGAAGACCCGCAACAGTACTTAGGGCAATTAATTCAACGAGTTGAAAACGAGCCCCGAATTCAGATTCATCTCAGCACAGAGGTTGCGCACACCAGCGGTTTTATGGGGCACTTCACTTCTAGACTGCGCACCAGCGACGGCGACGAGGTTGAGATCCCCCATGGCGCCACCATATTAGCGACTGGCGGCGTCGAATACCACGGTTCGGAATATGACTACCAGGAGAGCACGCGGATGGCGACGGGGCTGGAATTCGAGCAAATGCTCGCTCATGCAGAGAACCCAAAGGTCGCGCTCAATGGTAGAGCAAGCGAAGCGTGGCAGACACTCGGTGAACATTTGCCCGACGAAGTCGCCATGATCCTCTGCGTTGGTCCAGCGAAGGATTTCTGTGCCCGTACCTGCTGCATTACAGCCCTGAAAAACGCACTGGAACTTAAACGCCTCAAACCGGAGGCGCACATTACAGTGCTTTACAAAGATATTCGCACGTACGGCTTCAAGGAACGACTCTATACACAGGCTCGGAGTGAAGGCGTTGTCTTTATCCGCTACGACGAAGACAATCCTTTGGATGTATCGGCGACGAACGAAGGCGTAGAGATTAGAGTGCGCGATCCTAACCTCGGCCATGAAATCCTGCTCACTCCAGACCTGGTGATGTTGAGCAACCCGGTTGTGCCCCCTCACGATTCACGGGAAATGGCGACGATGTTTAAAGTGTCCATCGACGCTGACGGGTTCTTCATGGAAGCGCATGTAAAACTCCGCCCGGTGGATTTCGCCTCCGACGGAATGTATATGGCCGGCATGGCACATTACCCCAAGCTGCTTGATGAAACCATCGTCCAGGCGGAAGCCGCGGCGGCGCGTGCTGCCTTGGTACTCTCTCGCAGCCACCTCACGGCAGGCGGGATCGTCGCTGAGGTTGACCCTGAACTCTGTGTTGGCTGTCTGACTTGTGTTCGTATATGCCCCTTTGACGTCCCGCTTATTAAGGATGAATATACCGGAGTTGGGGGAATCACCGGCACCGCCTATATCGAACCGACGGTGTGTCAGGGATGCGGAAACTGCGTCGCGGAGTGCCCGGCGAAAGCCATTCGGCTGGCGTATTACCAGGACGACCAGATTATGGTCAAGCTTGATGCGTTATTATTAGAGAACTGAGGAGAATGATGGCGGACTTCGATCCCCAGATTGTGGCCTTCTGCTGCACCCATTGCGCCTACAACGCCGCTGACTTAGCGGGAAGCTTACGTATTCAATACCCTTCGGCGATCAAAATAATCCAGGTTCTCTGCAGCGGAAGGGTTGATGTTCTGCACATCTTACGAGCTTTCGAGGACGGCGCTGACGGTGTACTGGTAGCCGGTTGACTGCCCGGTGACTGCCATTACCTGGACGGTAATGCCAACGCAAAGCGCCGAGTGGAATACGCGCGCGGTCTTATTGAGGAAATCGGTCTCGAGGGTCAGCGCTTACATATGCTCAACGTCTCCGCGGCGATGGGAGGCCAATTCGCTTTCGCGGCGGCGGAACTCACATCAGAGATTGAGCGCCTAGGGCCAAGTCCATTCCGCAGCGCTGGCGGGAATGGCCACATGCAAGTTAAACCGTCCACAACCGTGAAACCCGTTCAAATAGAAGATGACGCCGGCGACTGAAACGCTCGAACGATTTGAATTACTCTCAGGGCTTCCTGCAGAAGTGCTGGATTTTATCGCGCAAAAAACCCTTGAGAAGAACTTTAAAGACGGAGAGTTAATCTTCTCCGAAGGTGCTAATGCGGACCACCTTTACCTCATCTTGAGTGGTAAGGTTTCTCTCGAGATGAAAGTACAACTTGGTCAAACAGGTACAGTGCGTCGAGCTACCATTGGGGTGATTGGCCCCTGGCAAGCCATGGGCTGGTCAAGTCTAGTTTCCCCTTACGAGTACACTGCCTCGGGGGTTTGTCTCCAGGACACCAAAGTTCTCGCCATCCCAAAAGAAGATCTCCGCTTTCTTATCTCACAATATCCTGAGGCCGGCTGTGATCTCATGGAACGCGTGGCTTCAATCACAAGGGCTCGATTGTTTAGCGCAACATCAACACTGACATATTTCCTGTCCATTGTCTCCCACGAATTAAAAAGACCGATCGCTGCAGTTGAAAACTATCTCCAAATCACATTGGGAGGGTATGCAGGCGATATCAGCGATAAACAACGGCGCTTGCTTGAACGCAGTGCAATTCGCCTTAGCGACCTACGGTCGCTTATCAGCGATATCCTCGATTTCGCAAGGATGCAACCCGAACAGATATGCGCCGATTTCGAGATTGTGGATCCATTGGAGATCGGCACTGAGGCGTTTGAGGAAGTCCGCCTCGCTGCCAGCCAAAAGAACATCCGATTAAAAGCCACGGGGCCCAGTGAATATACACCGATCGTAGCCGCAAAACGTCGCCTGCGACAGGTTATATCCAACCTGCTCGCAAACGCCATCAAATTTTCACCCGAGGAGAGCACCGTCACCCTGGCAGCGCATGAAGAATCCGGTATGCTTGTTGTAGCAATTCTCGATGAGGGTATGGGTATCCCCGCCAAGGATCAACCACACATCTTCGACGATTTCTACCGCGCTAGCAATGTCGAGGAAATTAGCGGCGCGGGACTAGGACTCTCTATTGCCAAGAAAATTGTGAACGCCCATGAAGGCCAGATCGAAGTCCAAAGCCCTTACGAGCCGGGAAAGAGCGGCACAAAAGTAACCATTCGAATCCCCCAGACACTGCCACTACCTAAGGACCGCGGGGCAACATCCATGGATGGAAAAGTTACCAACTCTGATTGATAATAAGATTGTCGGGTGCATATCGTGAAAGGCAAGCATCGTGAGTGAAAAGCCACATGTCCTGATCGTAGACGATGACCCGGACATTCGCGAAGGAATCGTCGCCGTCCTGGAAACCAATGACTACCGCCTGGCTACTGCGAGCAACGGGATCGAATGCATGGAGCATATCAGGGAAGAGACCCCCGATCTGCTCATTCTCGATATGCTCATGCCGCGCATGGACGGCTTCGCCGTGATCCGCGAGCTTCGCAGTGACCCCGATCTCGCCGGAATACCGATCATCATATTAACGACCGTCATCGAAGATGCCGCATATCGACGCTATGAACTCGAGACCGGTGTGGCTATGGATGTATCCAATTACATCGAGAAGCCAGCGCCTCCCGACGAGCTGCTCCGTAGGGTCAGCGCGATTGTCGATCAACCTTACATTATCGTAGCGGACGATGATCCGGATATCGTCGAAGCCATCAGCACCGTTTTAGAAAGCCGCCCATACAACGTCGCCGCAGCTCGTGACGGCGAACAATGCCTTGAGATGATCCGGAAACGCAGCCCGGACCTGCTCCTGCTTGACTTACTTATGCCCAAGATGGACGGGTTCGCCGTAATTCGTGAGTTACAGAGCGACCCCGCAACCGCCAAGATCCCCATTCTCGTGCTCACTACGATCGTGGAGGATGCCAGTCGCAGGCGGTATGAGCTTGAAACGGGGCGCGATATGCCCGTTCGAGCTTACCTGCAAAAACCGATAGCGCCGGAACAATTGCTGCGTGAAGTTGAGCAATCATTGGAGAATATTAAGCCGTGAGTTCCGAACGCTCCTCAGAGCTGCCGTCTGGCGCCGTAATGGTCGTTGGC
Organism: uncultured Anaerolineales bacterium; assembly: GCA_965363875.1. Lineage (GTDB taxonomy): Bacteria > Chloroflexota > Anaerolineae > Anaerolineales > E44-bin32 > E44-bin32. Next base: position 5,353 of record CBDTTY010000048.1, on the reverse strand, counting down.
GGCGGAATCGCCGGCATTCAAGCCAGTCTGGACCTAGCCGATCAGGGCTTCCGCGTATACCTGGTGGAGAGCAAATCGGCAATCGGCGGGCACATGGCGAGGTTGGATAAAACATTCCCGACCAATGATTGCGCCATGTGCACGATAAGCCCAAAGCTGGTCGAGGTCGGTCGGCACTTGAATATTGAATTGTTAGTTGACGCGGAAGTTTTGGGAGTCGAAGGCAAACCAGGCAATTTTAACGTCACACTACGCCGCAAGCCGCGATACGTGGATATCGCCAAGTGCGTCGGATGTGGTGACTGCGCCGATGTATGTCCGGTCGTCCTCCCCGACACATTCAATGAGGGATTATCGGAGCGTCGTGCGGCATATAAACTCTATCCTCAAGCTGTCCCCGACGCATATACAATCGAGAAACTTGGAGTCGCTCCCTGCCGCGGCGCTTGTCCGGCTGGGCAGCGAGCACAAGGCTACATCGCACTTATCACCGAAGGTCGGTACCGCGAAGCCCTGCGAGTGATCAAGGAGGACAACCCCTTCCCCAGTGTCTGCGGCCGAACCTGCCACCACCCTTGTGAGAGCTATTGCGCCCGGGCTCTCGTGGATGAGCCGGTGGCGATTATGTCCCTCAAGCGTTTCGTGGTGGATTATGCCCTCGCCTATGGGCGCGAGAGGGTCGAACCCGCTCCCCGCACCAAACCACATTGGGTAGCTGTGATCGGCGCCGGTCCAGCCGGTCTGACTGCGGCGCACGATCTGGCAAAGATGGGATACGGCGTCACGGTTTACGAAGCGCTGCCTGTCGCCGGTGGCATGATGCGGGTCGGCATCCCAGCCCACCGTTTACCGAAGGGCATACTCCAGCAGGATATCGATGACATTCTCGCCCTCGGCGTGGTCCTAAAAACCAACACTCCGGTCCGCGATCCGGTCAAACTCCTAAGCGAAGGATATGATGCCGTCTGTGTTGCGACCGGGATCTCATCGCGTGATCACTCCTTGAGCCTGGATGGCGAGGATGCGGAGGGCGTGATCTCCGCCGCCGCCTTCCTGCGAAAGATCAATCTTGGAGAGCCGTTTGAGATCGGCAGTCACGTCGCCGTCGTTGGCGGAGGGATCACGGCTCTTGACGCAGCTGCGGTTGCGCGTCGTTTGGGTGCGCAGGAAGTCTTCCTGTCTCTCGACAAGCCCCGGGGCGAGCTGCCCGCATATCACTGGGAGATGGCCGCCGTCGAAGCCGAGGGCATACGGCTTCTCGAGCACACCACACCCAAACGCATCCTCGCAGAAGATGGAAAGGTCATTGGGATTGAGCTCGCTCAAACATCTAAAGGCATGGTCGTTGACGAGCAAGGTCGCCGCCGGCCTAAGATCAAACCCGGAACGGAAATGACGCTCGATGTAGACACCGTTATCATCACCGCAGGGCAGCAATCCGATCTGTGCTTCCTTGATTCTCACTATGATGACCTGATCGGTGCCCCCGAGACGCTTGCTAGTGAATACGGCGGAGTCTTTGTTGTTGGTGGTCGGAAAACTGGCGCCAGCTACATCATCGACGCCGTTGCTTTGGGGCACCGTGTCGCAGTTTCAATCGATCGTTACTTACTGGGTGAGCCGCTCGAGCAGCCTGAAGCGGCGAAGCCACCGGCAATAAAATTCACGCGAGAACAGATCGCTCAACGTGTTGAGGTAGGCGAATTCAAAGCACAAGCACGTGAGGAGCCTGCCCTGCTCTCGATGGAAGAGCGCGTGATAGGCTTCCGTGAAGTTGTACTCGGGTTCACTGAACGTCAGGCACGAGCCGAAGCAAGTCGCTGTTTGCAGTGTGGCTTATGCTCAGAATGCCTTGCCTGTGTCTACGCCTGCGGCACCGACGCGATCGATCATGATGCTGTCGAAGTCATGGATGAAATTGACGTTGGAGCGGTCATCCTCGCGCCTGGATATCAGATCTATCGCGCAGAGCAAGCAGCTGAATATGGTCTTGGACGCTATCCCAATGTCATCACATCTCTTCAACTCGAGCGACTTCTTAATGCAAGCGGACCGACCCTGGGAGAAGCCCTGCGACCTTCTGATGAGAAATCCCCGCGTAAAGTCGCTTTCCTGCAATGCGTCGGCTCCCGCGATCAGAGCCATGACTACTGCTCAGCCGTTTGCTGCATGTATGCAACCAAAGAGGCCATGCTCCTCAAAGAACACCATCCGGAAACGGACGTACAAGTGTTCCTCATGGATATGCGTGCTTTCAGCAAAGGATATGAAGCGTACTTCCAGCGTGCTCAGGATCAATACGGTATCAAGTACACACGCTGCCGGATCTCTACAATTAAAGAAGACCCTGAAAGTCGCAATCTGATCCTCCGCTATTCCAGAGACGTAGAATCCAACGCTCACTCCGGCGACCTGTTTCAGATCACCGACGAAGAATTTGATCTGGTAGTCCTTTCTGTCGGGATGGAGGTGTCCGATTCGGTCCGGGAGTTAGGACAAAGACTCGCAATTGATCTCGACGATTTCGGGTTTTGTCGCACACCTACATTCCACCCGACCGAGACCAGCCGACCCGGTTTCTTCGCTGTCGGTCCGTTTGTTGAGCCAAAAGACATCCCCGAGTCGATCGTGGACGCCAGCGGCGCAGCAGGACTGACAGGGGGATTGCTTGCACCCGCACGCGGTACGCTTGCCCGTGAGGCAGTCTATCCAGAAGAGTTAGCAAGTGAGCAAGAACCACCTCGAGTGGGTGTCTTCGTATGTCATTGCGGATCCAACATCGCCGGATTCCTCGACGTCGGGGGTGTGACGTCGACAGCAGCACAACTACCCCATGTCGTGCACGCCGAAAGCCTGCTTTACGCCTGCTCACAAGATGGCACAAGCCTCATTCAAGAGCGAATCGGAGAGCACCAGTTGAATCGCGTTGTCGTCGCTTCGTGTACACCGATGACCCACGGTCCGCTCTTTCAGGATATTATCCGCCAAGCCGGCCTTAATGAGCACTTATTCAGCATGGCCAACATCCGCAATCATTGTTCATGGGTCCATTCTGACGATCCAGAAATTGCCACTGCTAAAGCGAAAGCACTAGTCCAAATGTCGGTAGCGCGAGTAGTGGGTTTAGAGCCATTGACCAAGACGCCTGTCGCCATCCAGCATGCAGCTCTGGTGATTGGTGGTGGAATTGCCGGTCTAATTTCCGCATTGACGCTCGCCGATCAGGGCTTTCCTGTCCACATCGTCGAGCGTGAAGATGTGCTTGGCGGGAATCTGCGGCACATCCATCTTAGTCTCCCGGAATTTAACGCAGATGACCACACTGACCCACAGACCTACCTTTCGGACGTTATTTCCAGGGTGGAGACCCACCCGAACATTACACTCAGGATGAAATCCGAAGTTATCACAACACAGGGTTTCGTCGGCAACTTCACGACTCAGGTGGCGGGCTCTAAAGGTGACCCGACCGAGATCCAACATGGAGTCACGATTGTCGCCTCAGGCGGACAGGAATACCGAGGGCCAGAATATGGCTACGGCGCGCATCCGCGCATCGTGACCCTGCAACAATTTGAATCAGTTCTCGCAACTGGGGCTTATACTGACGATGACTCTGAATCCCGTCGAGTCGACCTGCAGTCCGTTGATCAAATCGTAATGATCCAATGCGTAGGTCCGGCGGAACAGTATTGTGCACGAACATGCTGCACGATCGCTTTAAAAAACGCTGTCCACATCAAAAAGCTGAATCCGGAGATCGAGGTAGTCATCCTCCACAGGGACATCCGCACTTACGGATTCAAAGAGCGTATATATCGCCAAGCGAGGGCTCTTGGCGTTATATTCGTGCGCTACGATAGTGACCGGAAGCCGGAAGTCGAGACAGCAGGGAGTGATCTTCCAGTCTACATTCGGGTGCTGGACACCACTTTGGGCATTCCCCTCTTGCTTGAGCCCGACCTGCTTGTCCTCTCCATGCCGATGGTCCCATCGGAAGGGTATAGAGAGTTGGCAAGAGCGCTGAAGGTTCCAGTCGATATAGATGGATGGTTCTTGGAGGCGCATGTCAAACTGCGACCGGTGGAATTCGCCAGTAGCGGAATTTTCCTCGCCGGCGCAGCACATTATCCGAAATTGCTCGATGAATCTATCGCACAGGCGCGAGCCGCGGCTTCACGCGCGGCTGTGATACTAACTCAGGAAACGCTGAGTGCGGGGGGGGCGATCGCTCTTGTAGATCCCCAAGCATGTGTTGGTTGTTTGACCTGTGTTCGTATTTGTCCATTCAGCGTTCCGGAGGTCAAGGACGACTTCACAGGCGTCGCCGGGATCGTCGGAACTGCGTTTATCGAACCGACGATATGCCAGGGTTGTGGAACCTGCGTTGGAGAGTGCCCTGCAAACGCTATTGAATTGCTTCATTACACTCACCAGCAGGTGGAGGCCCAAGTCCTTTCACTGTTCGATGCGGGGGCTATGAGCAAGGGTAATTGAGGTTGTAACGTGAACGACCGGGCAGAGACAACACTGCAGATCGTAGCCTATTGTTGCCACTACTGCGCCTATGCGGCTGCGGATCTGGCTGGTGTCCTGCGACTTAGCTACCCGGCCGAAACGAGGATCGTGGAAATCCCATGCTCCGGACGCCTTGATCCGTTGGAAGTTCTCCACGCTTTAGAACGCGGCGCCGATGGGATAATGGTGGCCGGCTGCCTGGAAGGCGACTGTCATTTTCAAGAGGGAAATCTCAACGCCCGACGGCGGGTCAATCACATTAAGGACATCATCGCCTCGATCGGTCTCGAGCCGGAGCGAATCGAGATGTTTAACATGTCCGCAGCGATGGGAAAGCAATTCGCCGAAGCCGCAACCGAGATGACCGAACAGATAATGAAACTAGGACAAAATCCACTACGGCAAGGCATGTAGAAAGGTGTAAACTTGCCAACAGAATCAAGAATGTACAGGTAGATGGTACCCGAGGGTGATCGCAAGGAACCTGAAAAGGTTTTTAATCAGCGAAGCCTTGAGGAGAGACGTATATGATCACTGCAGAACAAAAACCCCTTGATGAAATAAAAGGTCTGATTGCAGACGCGGAGAATGTGCTCGTCGTCGGATGCGGCACATGTGTCACGGTCTGCTTCGCAGGCGGTGAGAAGGAAGCCGGAATCCTGGCTACGAGCCTGCGCATGGCCTCCAAGCTGGACGATGCCCCCAAGGAAGTCACGCACACGACCGTGCAGCGCCAGTGCGAATGGGAATACATCGACCCCCTCGCGGATGAGATCAGCGCTGCGGATATTGTGGTGTCCATCGGCTGCGGCATCGGTGTACAGGCGATCGCCGA
>CBDTTY010000047.1:0-14304 GCA_965363875.1 uncultured Anaerolineales bacterium | reverse complement strand
CAATCTCCGCGCTAGAATGGAGGAGATTGCTTCGCTTCGCTCGCAATGACATTAAGGGGTGACCTTAGCCGCACCTATAAAGCGATGCTCACCTCAGGATAACCATGACGGATTTAAATAAAAGCGGTGGAGGAGACCTCCACCGCTTTTCATAATTACTGCCCCGCCATGCCGTGTGCTGCTTGATTTTGAACCTGCTATTGCAGGCGGGATCCTACCAGTGACTTTCGCCTTGGCCGAAGCCTATCGCGTTACCCACCGAATAACGAATCCCATTTATCAAGTGTTGGCTCAAAATCTCTTGCTGCATCACGAACACAGCAGGGACTAATATGGGTATACCACGTTCAATTCTAGTTGGCAATATTTCACCATTAATCCTCGTCAAGAACCCTCAAATGAAGTTCCTTCAATTGATTGGGCTCAGCCGGTGAGGGGGCGTCTGCCATGACATCGCGCGCTGCTTGATTCTTCGGGAAGGCGATAACCTCGCGTATATGTTCCTCTCCGGCGAAGACACGAACAAGCCTGTCGATCCCCGGCGCGATGCCGCCGTGGGGTGGAGTCCCATATTCAAAAGCCTCAAGCATGTGGCCGAATCGCTCCTGTGCGACATCCGGCTCAAGACCGATTAAAGCGAATACCTTCTCCTGCAGTTTTCGATCGTGGATACGGATGCTGCCGCCACCAACCTCCAACCCGTTGAGCACCATGTCGTATTGTTGGCCGCGTGCTTTGCCGGGATCAGAGTCCAACCACGAAAGGTCCTCTGGCATCGGTGCGGTGAAGAGATGGTGACTCGGATCCCAAAGCTTCTCATCCTCATTCCACCCTACAAAGGGAAAATCAATCACCCATGCAAAAGCAAGAATAGCCGGATCCAGCAAGCCCAGCCGCTCACCGAGGTGGACGCGTAAGCGCCCCAAGGATTCGAAGACAACCGCCGGTTTATCGGCTACAAACAGGAGTAGATCGCCGGGTTCGGCTTCCAGCCTGTGCAGCAAAGCCTTAATCCGATCCTCCGCGAGAAACTTGGCAAAGGAAGACCGATGCTCTCCTTTCTCATCAAGCGCGAGGTAGGCTAAACCCTTGGCTCCAAATTGCGCGACGAAAGCTGTCAGTTTCTCGATTTCCTTCCGGCTATAACTCCCAGATCCTTTTACATTTAAGCCTCGGACTTCTCCACCTTTCTCAACCACTTTTTCAAACACCTGGAAACCCGACTCCACCGCTAAATCCGTCACATCTTTCAACTCCAGCCCAAAACGGATATCCGGTGCATCTCGCCCAAAGCGCTCCATCGCCTCGCTATAAGTGAGCCGAGGCCAGGGTTTGTGCATCAGCTTTTTCTCGGGGAGCAGCTTCTCCACCATCGTGGTGAATAGCTCCTCCGAAAGTGCCATCACGTCCTCACGATCGACGAAGGACATCTCGAGATCCAACTGTGTGAACTCTGGTTGGCGATCTCCGCGCTGATCTTCATCACGGAAACAGCGAGCGATCTGGAAATAGCGCTCAACACCTGCAACCATCAGCAGCTGTTTGAGCTGTTGAGGTGATTGCGGTAAGGCAAAGAACTCCCCCGGGTGAACGCGGGAGGGGACCAGGTAGTCCCGCGCGCCTTCGGGTGTAGTCTTGAAAAGAATTGGGGTCTCCACTTCCCAGAAGTCGCGTTCGCTGAGGAAATCACGAATGTACTTGACCACCTTATGGCGAAGCTCCAGGTTGCCCTTCATACGCTCTCGCCTGAGGTCTAGATATCGATACTTCAGGCGGACCATTTCGTCGACTTCCGTCTCTTCGTTGATCGCAAACGGAGGCGTTTTCGCAGGGTTCAAGACGACAATCTTCTGGGTTTCCACCTCAATCTCACCGGAAGGCAGATCCGGGTTCACCATCCCTTCCGGTCGACCTCGAACAACCCCCTCAATCTGCAGCACCCATTCATTGCGAATCTCAACTGCAGTTTCATGCGCCTCAGGAGATATCTCTGGATTAGCGACGATCTGTGCAATTCCCGAGCGATCGCGCAGGTCGATGAACGTCACCCCACCGTGATCACGACGTCGGTTCACCCACCCGGCAAGTGTCACCTGTTGGCCTATATGATCTGATCTCAGCTCGCCACAATCATGAGTCTTAAGCATCGTGCCTCCCTACTGAAAAAAATACACCGCCCTGTCTCAGTGACATCGGGCGGCGGCAGGTTCATTCTACAATCCGTTCACTTCATCCATGAACCCCACGCCCGATGTTGATTCGGATCGGGGTTGTTGTTCTGAACCAGTAAGCGTGAACCTTGGACCACCATGAGACGATTATAGCATCCTTGCAAATAACAGGGCAACGCAGCTTGCGGTCCTTCCATCAGGGTCGCCTTAGATCAACGGTTACATCCCTCTGATCGTGTTGAGATCATCGGGGGTATCAATATCGAGCATCGCCGACTGTCCCCAGGGGACAGCTTCGATAGAATACATCTTGAATAACGCTCGTCCCCCTTGATCGCCGCGAATCCGACTCAGCGCTTCGAATGTCGTGCGGTCGAAAAGAACTGGATTTCCCCATCGCTCACCGGTCCAAGGCGCCACAATCGGCGCTAACGACCTGCGCTGGGTTTCCACCAGAGTGCAAACAAGTTCAGCATCAACAAGAGGCATATCCGCCAGGAGGAAAACTGCGCCATCAACATTGGGCGCCAGCATCTTAAGACCTGCGCGCACGGAGCTGCTTTGCCCCTCAGCCCAGTCGGGGTTGTTGGTGATTTGAATCGCAAGCTTACTTAAGGCATCTCGTACGGCCGGCCCATCTGCGCCGAGCACAACAACAATCGGGTCGAGCCCCGCATCTCGCGCCGCTCGGACTGCCCTTCGGATCAGAGCTTCACCATCAAAAATCTCCAACAGTTTCGGTCGGCCAAAACGCCGCGATCCTCCTCCTGCTAATATTATCCCGGCAATCCGCCCATGAACTTCCACAACCGGGTCCGCCTGCTGCACCTGCGCCAAAATGACCGCTCCGATGCGATCGGTCTTCAGGGTTAGCTCGGCGATTTCACGCCCATGCTCCACTGCTTTTTGCGTCTCAGCCTTATTCAAGATTACCCGCACTTTCGCGCTCGCGGGAATTGTTTTTAATGCTCCATTCCCGTGCGCCAGGATTCCAGCCGCATCCGCGGGTTGAACAATTTGGTCCTTCTGAATCCCCAAAAGTGCTCTGACCTGTTCAGGCCGATAAACCAAATCACCTTCCAGCTCTGTTCCAATAGCATCAAGACCCATCACCGGCACGACGAGATCCACAAACGGCGGTATGACCGGTTCATGCTCTGCTGGCGCTTTCAATGAGCGACCCCTGGCGCCATCCGCTTCAATCAAGACCACAGCGCCCGAATCAGCCGCCATGGGCAGCAGAACCGCTAGCAAATCCTCTGGAGGCGCGGTCCACTTCGGCTCTTCCGACCATCTTTCACCGGTTACGAGAACGGAGCTTTGCTCTTGAAGAAGCGCGGGGAAGAGGCTCAAATCCTCCTTTGAGCGAAGGATGATATGTTGAACAGCAAGATCTGTTTGATTCAGCGCTAATTTTGTGGTTGTCGTGATGAGAACAGGTGCCTTAGGAGTTAGTTCTTCAATCAGCCGGCGGATGCTCGCAGATTTTCCACCTGCGCCAACGAAAGCCACGATCTGCCCCGGGGAAATACGCAGGGCTTTCGTTAATTCCATCTTACCCGCTCAGCAATCTTCGTAAATGGGGCTGTGAGAGCAGCGCTTCTAGTACTCCGCCGCCGACGGCGAGTGCTTTATCTGAAATCGAGAAGCAATAGGATGGTTCACCGCGTGGATCCAGGTCACCAATTTTCGCTGCCGCTTCGATGCTCACGCCGTCATGCACCAGCCCACGCAGCGCTCCATTGAAAGGCGCTTCGACTGGCACTCCACCGACACGGGCAATCTCATCTCCAGCCTCGATTATGGAGCCGATCTCCTTGCCGCCCTCCAAAAGCCCGCTGGCGGGTGCCCGCAGTACCCGATCGACATCAAACCCCGCCACGGCTTCCGGGACTTTCGTATCCGGCTCAGCGCTGCCTTGCCAGATAACCCGACCCATGTTGTGTCCCCGGTTAGTCTCAATCACTACATGACAGTTAACCCCGGCTGTGAATCCCGGTCCTAGTCCGATCGTGAAAAGGGACGAATCCAGAGTCGCCTCTGGTGGAGCTTTACGCATGCGTCCGTCGACCAGAGCTGATGCGTTGATCTGTGTACTCAGGTTTCCCGCAGGATCGATAAGCACCGGAACGACACGCTCAGAGCGAAGCTGTGGGAGCTGCTCGGAATCAGGGACGAAGACACCCCTAACTCCCCCCACCTCGATCTCTCCTGAATAAATAGCTTCGGCAAAAGCGACGCGCCGCCGGACAGCCAGGGGCTGCTGAATCTCGAGTACGACAATGTCGAATCCACAGCGATGCAGGCGCACTGCGACCCCTGTCGCCAGGTCACCCCCACCACGAAGTATGATGAGTGGTCTTTCAATTTTCACGCTTATTGAATCTTTCCTATGCCGCGCAGGACTCGCTCAGGCGTCAGCGGAAATGAATCAAACCAGGTACCGAGTGCATCATGAACCGCGGCGACGACGGCTGGCGCCAATGGGATGAAGGGCATCTCAGCCATCCCCCGCGCCCCCCAGGGTCCAATAGGGTCGGGATACTCAAGAATCAGCGAGTCGACCTTGTCCGGGATGTCCAACACAGTTGGAATGAGATAGGTCGAGAGTTGACCTGTCTGGACGTAACCCCCCTCCTGTTGAAAATCCTCCAGAACTGCATAGCCAACCGCCTGGACGACGGCTCCCTCGATCTGCCCTTCAACCAACTGTGGGTTGATCGCCTGCCCTACATCATTGGCAGAGATAACTTCAAGGATGCGGATCGCGCCGGTCTCCGTGTCCACCTCAACCGAGACAACCTGAGCGACATAACCATACGCAAAATTGGGTTCCGACTTGCCTGTTTTCGGGTCAAGAGGCGTCGTCGCTGGTGGACGGTACTGATAAAAAGCGATAGCCGGTCGCTCCCCATCCTTCCACTTTTCCAAAGCTCGTTCAGCCGCACCACGGATCGCGTTTCCGCTCATGAAAGTCAAGCGCGAGGCGGATGCTGATCCCGAATCCGCGGTTTGCGCCGTGTCAGAGACGATCAAGTGGACCTTCTCAATCGGGACTCCGACCGCCTCAGCGGTCATCTGCGCCATCGCCGTATGTGTCCCCTGCCCGACCTCCGCCCCTGCGTGATGCAGAACGACTTCCTCAATCGCTGACACGCCGTGTAATTCGATCTCCGCTGAGCACTGCTCCGGCGCACCGAACGAGAAGCCAACATTCTTGAAGCCACAGGCGAAGCCGACACCATGCCGGATGTGCTCTTCCTGTGTGTCATCAGGGGCTTTTAACTCAGGTCTGCTCCAACCACGCCCTGTATGTTTCCAACCGGCTCGTTCTGCAGCCTTTTCGACGACTTTATCAATGCTTACGCCCTTCGGCAGAGGTGTACCCACGGAGAGAAGAGAACCTTCTCTCAGCAGGTTCCGAACCCTGATCTCCACTGGGTCTATCCCGAGTGCTTCTGCCAGCTTATTCATTTGCCCCTCGGCAATAAAGGCCCCCTGTGGCCCGCCAAAACCGCGGAAGGCGCCGCCAGGAATATGATTTGTGTAGACGGAATATGCATCTACCTTCACGTTCGGAATCTCATAGGGGCCCGTGCACATCAGGGTGGCATTTCCAAGGACCTTGGTGGAGGTATATGCATATGCACCGCCGTCCTGGATCACATCAACCTCAGCAGCTGTGAGAACACCATCTTTCGTGGCACCCCATTTCGTCCTCAAGATGAAAGGATGCCGCTTGTGATGACCGATGATCGATTCCTCCCGGGACCATATGATCTTGACCGGCCTATCGATACCCTGCTGGTGCAAACGATAGACAGCGAGAGCCAGAGCGATCTGGATCGACATATCCTCCCGTCCGCCGAAGGCCCCTCCAATAGCAGGGTAGATCACACGGATCTGATCCCGAGGTAGCCCCAATGCGTGGGCAACTTGTTCCTGGTCTTCATGCGTCCATTGCCCAGCGGCTTCAATCGTCACCCGCCCTTCTTCATCGATGTAACTTATTCCCGCTTCTGGCTGAAGATACGCATGCTCCTGCCAAGGTGTATGGTATTCCCCTTCGATAATCACATCCGCTGCCCCAAAGCCCGCCTCAAGATCCCCTTTCCGAATCTGGTAATGACAAAAGACATTGCTGCCATTGTCGGGGTGAATGAGGGAGCTTGATTCATGCATGGCTTCCAGTGGATCCAGAACCACTGGTAAATCCTCATATTCCACCACGATGCGTTTGACCGCCTCCGCGGCGATTGCTTCTTGGTCTGCAATCACCAGCGCGACCTGGTCACCAATAAAACGGACCCGGTCGGTGTAGGGCTTAGATGACCCCGGACCACACAATACAGGCTGATCGGGCATGATGAGACCATATTCGTTTACAGGCACGTCCTTGGCGGTGAAGACCGCCACGACACCGGGGATGGATTCAGCAGAGGTTACATCGATCTTTGTTATGCGTGCGTGAGGGCGACCCGCAAAAAGAATCTTCATATAAGCCTGGTTGGGTCGGTTGATATCCCCTGGGTAGAGGGTTTCTCCAGTGACTTTTCCTACAGCGTCGACGCGCCGGATCGATTTTCCAATCACAGACATTCAGTGCTCCAGGCGATTGTTATTTCGAGTGACACTTCGCCCCTCTAACTGGGTGACCTGCGGTGCCTTACGATCACTGCCGCTCCAATTCAAGGTCGAATATGCGCCGCAAAACTGCGATGCTAATAGCGTAGGTTGGATCCATACCGAAATAGGATAGCGAGCTAGCCCCCAGGTTCTTCCCTCGAGTCATCGGAGTATCGGATGCATAGTGGAGGACGCCAAGGTCAAATGGCAGACCATACAGGTTGACGATCTCATTTATCGGATATCGTTTTGGACGGAAGAGTTCATATACAGCCGATAAATAAGGGCTTGCCTCCATCTCGATGTCCGTATAACCCTCTCGGTAGAACACATCCATGTAGCGCGGCGTTTGCAGGAACGTACCCAGCACACTTACGGCTTTCTGGTTATCGAGAACTGTTCCATAGACCAGGTCATCGCGAAGGTCGGCAGCGCTGAAGGAATTCTCGAAGAGATATGTGTTCCGCGAATGCTCGTCATGGATTACTGCAGGGATCATCACGTCGCCAATGACGCCGTTCAGAGTCGCCGCCTTGCCCATGACGTAAACCCCGCGCAATTCTCCAAACCGTGGGGCAGCATTCGAGAGGATCAGGTAAGCCGCCATCCCCAGTGGATAGTCGATGTTCATAACAATTGCGTCTGAGTCTTTTAGCCGGTCGAGGTCATCACGCTGGAGCCTAGGGTCGATCCCTTCAGGTCGTATATGTCTAAGCTCGATAAGCTGAGCCTCTACATCGAAAGCATGTTCGTTCTGAATGCGAATGATCCCAGAATCTCTTTCGGCTTGTGCGCGTTGACTGAGTGCATCTTTACCATGGTCCGACCGCACGTACTTCTTAAGCGTGTAGTAAAGGAAATTCTCCCGGCTGGAGGGGATCTGTCTGGATTTAATCTCCTCCCACTCTTCCAGGAGGTCATGGCACTCCGGCTGCTGCAGGTAGCGGACGAGCTCGTCTTCATGGCGGAGGGCATAACCGCTGATTAAGTTGACGATACTGTGAGCGTTACTGGAAACGAAATAAACCGGCCGCTGCAGGATGGAAGGGATGGCATCCTCGACACATTCCCACCAGATGTGGGTTGCCTGGCGGTAATCATTCAGAGAACCGGCTAAGAGACGGATATTTAACCGTTTCTCTTTCGAGGCCATTGCGCTGAGCACCGACCAGAACGACTCCCCCCAGGTCTCGTGCAATCTCCTCAAATCGTCAGCTTCGATCGCCAAACCGGCAGCCAGAACTGCAAGCCCCTCATCCGTATCGATTGGGTCGTCTAGAAACGCTCTTACCTGTTCACCTTGTAATAGATGATGAAGTTTATTCCACTCGATTTGGAAGGCAGTTAAGAGCGGAACCATATCGTCGATATCTGAGCGGCTTGCGATGTAGCAGGCAAGTGTATCTTTCCCGTCGAAGAAACTCCTCCGACGGCGAGCCTGCGCCACAGCCGGCTGCCACTTCTCGACATTCCCGAATCCCTTCTGTACAAAGACAGCCTGGCTTTGACCAAGCACAACCTTCTCGACATCCACGATGCAAGGGGGGAGACGAAGAGAACTGTATATGAGCGCCGACGTATCCGGAGCTTCGGAGCGTGCATACGGGTGAAGAGATGACCCCATGTTCGTGTGCACTTCCTCAAGCGAACGCACTCGCACGTCCATTGTGGAACGAAGGAGCGAGTAATAAGTCCGCATATAAAGCTCAATTTCCTCAGAGCCTGTTCGTGGTACGGTTCTATCCATCGATATGCCTCAATATCTGCGTTTCCTTTTCTCTGCGCGCTCCCTGCGCTTCTTACGTTTTTCCGCCTTCCGGTCGACAGGGACATCTGTTTCGCCCGGCCGAATGGGAAAGGCCATCGCGTAGATAACGCTGAGAACCGTGTAGCTTAGGAGTGTGAACAGAAAACCCACGATGATCTTGATCAGTAAACCGCCTCCCAGAAAGGGAACGAATTTGGGATAAAGAGCAGCTTGCGGCATGTACATCCAGCCGTTCTCAGCATTGGCCTTCAGAAACCAATCAGCGAAGAAATAACCACCGACGGCGAAGAGTGCAATCAGGATTAATCCCACCCCTCTCCACTTGGGATCTAAACGTTCCTTTTTTTCCCGCTCCTTATCGAGAGATCTAAAGCGGTAGGAATCTCGTCCCATGACGGCTTCCTCCTCCTCGGCTCGCTAAGAACCGAGAACTCTTGCTATTAACTCCCCTCAGGGAGCATCTACCTCATTAATCATGTCCCAACGATACCGCAAGAGATTCATTGTGACTTAGAACCCTGCTGTATCTGCTCTGCAGCGCGCTCGAAGGCAGAGAGTATCTTATAGTAACCGGTGCAGCGGCACAGGTTTCCTGTAATCGCCTGCTGGATCGAAAAAATATCGGGCTCGGGCTGTTCTTCGAATAGTTTCGCCCCCGCCATCAAGAACCCCGGCGTGCAATATCCGCACTGCACTGCACCTTCATCAATAAAAGCTTGCTGCAGCGGATGGAGCTTGTCATCCTGACCAAGCCCTTCGATGGTAACGATCTCAGCCCCGTGCGCCCGCGGTGCAGGCACCAAACAAGCCATCACCGCAACACCGTCGAGGTAAACCGTGCAAGCACCGCATTCACCTTCCGCACAGCCCTCCTTCGTGCCAGTTAAACCCCCTTCCTCACGCAAGAGACGCAGAAGGGTTTTATTAAACCCGCTCTTGAAGCTATGCGGTTCCCCATTGATGGTTGTCTCGATCGCCACGTCTTGATGATGCTCCATGGAGCCCGGAAGCGACCGAATTGGTTGAAATCCTGATCTTCCCCGCAGCATCACTGGATTCTCGGGGAAACCCTCTCCCTCGCTGTCATTATTAATCTGCCGCAGCGCCCGGAGTGTGCAGACTCGCACCATCTCCTGGCGGTATACCGCGCTTCCCCGCAAATCGTCAATCGGGCGCGCTGCAAGCGCAGCGAGTTCAGCAGCCTTTTCGATAACATCAGGCTGGAGTTCCTTTCCTGTCAGGTAGGTCTCTGCCTCCGTCGCGTGGATGATCGTCGGCGCCACTGAGCCAAGCGTGATTACCGAGCGTTCAATCCGCCCACCCTTAATCAATAGCACTACGGCTGCGTTTACGACCGAAATCGCCTGCGCTCTACGCAGCCCGAGTTTAACAAACATACTTCGAGCATTCTCTTCGAGAGCCGGGAAGGCGATGTCGCTCATCAGCTCCCCGTCCTTCATCACTGTTTTTCGGACGCCCGTATAGAAATCCTCGATGGGTACTGTGCGTTCACCCTCCGCAGAGAGCAAAGTGAGCTTTGCTCCGAGCGCTATGAGCGGTGGGATGGCATCGTTGGCCGGCGAGGCGGTGATAATATTCCCGGCGACCGTTCCGCGGTTGCGGATTTGGGGTGCGCCCACCTGCCAGCAGGCTCGCGCCAGTGTGAACGCCTTCTGTTGAATAAGCTCTGACCCGGCACAATGATTGTGGGTTACCAAAGGGCCGAGGTGGACCCAACCGTCATCATCAAGCGTAATTTTATCCAGGCCCGGGATGCGGGAGATATCGATTAAGAGTTCCACGCCCGGCCGTTGTCCGCGTTCCAATTCAAGGATCAGATCGGTTGCCCCGGCGACGATTCGAGCTACCTCATTGTGTGCCGCTAGCAGTTCTGCGGCTTCTGGCAAAGTTGAAGGGGAGTAATAACGCGTCCACATAATCTGTCTCTACTTGGCCTTTCCTTTGCGAGGGCGTTTTGGCGAATGTGCCATTCTTTCACCAGTTCCGCCGTGGCGCAACATGATGATCTGTGCCAGAACGGACACGGCTATCTCCTCCGGCGTTTCAGCGTTTAATTCTAGCCCTATTGGCGATGTCACGCGGGCGATTTTATCCTTCGTTACACCTCGCTCGCGCAAAGCCGCCACAGTAGTCTCCCAGCGACGCCGCGATCCTATTACCCCAATGTACGCCGCGGAGGTCTCCAACAGCGTCGGTAGACCCTCAACATCCACATCGACGCCGCGTGTGGTCAAGACCAGGTAAGTACTCTCGTGGATATCCACATGCTCTGGTAATTCCTTTAGAGAGCAGGAGAAAAGCTCGTCGGCATCCGGGTGAAGCTCCGGAGTGGCAAAATCCGCCCGATCGTCGGCGACTACCACACGAAACCCAAGCCACTTGGCAAGGTGTGCGATAGCTTTGCCGACATGACCTCCACCGGCTACAACAAGGGTTTCATTGGCTTTGATCGGTTCAATAAACACTTCTGCCTCGCCTCCACAAATGCCCACATCGCCTTTTTCAGGATCGCGGAAGGCATACACAATCGTCCGCGTATCTCCATCCTTTAGCGACTCTAGCGCTTCAGCGACCACGCGGCTTTCCATCTCACCGCCACCGATCGTTCCCTCAATGCGACCATCGGGGAAAACAATCATCTTGCTGCCGGCTCGTCGCGGCACTGCGCCCTGGGTTCGGATCACCGTCGCCAGTGCTGCTGCTCCGCCTCGGCTCTCAAGCTCTGCCAGCGTCTGGTAGATACTCACTAACCCTCCAAAAGCGCCAGAATTACAGGAACCAACTGCTTTTTTCGAGAGACCACACCGCGAGCCTCGTACGTTTCATCTGGCAGGCGCTTATAAGGCAGCTCATAAAGAAGCGCGGGAGCTCTGCGGATTACGATTCGGCTCGAACCCTCAACAATGTCGGTCACCATTAGAAGTGCGAAACTCAAACCGCGTCCTTCGATAAGATTGTCTAGCGCGACATTGAGCCTGGGTAGATGATCATCCACTTCACGAAAATCGGTCACTTCAGCCTGAGCAATCCCAAATTTCAATCCGGCGGATTCATAAACTTTCAAGTCGCTCGAAATAACATCATCGGCTTCACGTGACGCGAGCCCGGCTGCTGCTTTAAGCACCGCCTCACCGAAGCTCTCAGTTGACTCGTTCTCTAATGGAGAACCGCCGACGAAAGCCCACCGGCCTAGGCGATCACATGCACGGTGATCACGATCGGTAGTTGTTGGGGAGTTTAGGCGAAGCGTATCGGAGAACACACCGGCGAGCAGCAAGCCGGCGATCGCAGGCGGTGCGCTCATGCCGTTGTCCTCGATCCGTTCGGAGACCAGCGTACTTGTGCTCCCAACCGGGTCCACACGGAATCGAATAGGCAGCCGCGTCGGCGGATTGTTCACGCGATGGTGATCCAGAACTTCAAGAAGATCGGCTTCATCCAACGATCTGATCGACTGACTTACCTCATTGTGATCAACAAGAATGATCTGGAGCCGCGGTGGATTGAGCAAATCCCGCTGCCGGCATATACCAACATAACGCCCCTCCTGATCAACCACCCAGAAATCATTACGCTCTTCGCGCAACACTCTGGGGAGCCCCTCACGTATTCGCGAGCTGGAGAGGAATTTCGGCACATCGGTGTCAGCCACCTCCCTACACGGTTGATCGAAGAGTTCCTGAAGGCGGATATCCCGTAACTCTAGTCTTGGCCCCACCAATTTGCTCAGGGATCGAAACAAGCTGAACCCCGAGATAAGGCCGAATGGCATTCCATTCGAATCAACAACTGGTGCGACCGTTCCTGTTCGATTGGCGATCACCCACGCATCACGCAGTGTTTGATCCGGCGTAACGGTGTCATATCTATGAACGACAACTTCGAAGCGGGGGGATGCATCAGCCAGAAACTCAGGAGGAGATAATTCCAGCCGGTCGAGAACCCATGCCGTCTGTGCGTTAAGTGGGCCGGCGCGAGCAGCTACAACTTCGCCGTCGCCCTTAGCATTCCGGAACCAGGCATAGCCCATCGCAGATGCGATCGCATCGGTATCCGGGTTAACATGTCCAACGACGTAGATCTTGCTCATTCTGTCTCAACTCCACCGCTTATGTTGAAGCCGCTGATTGTGATTCTTATCATAATATGCACATCCGCTCGCAAGAGATCATTCTTGCGATTTCAAGGCGCTCCATACGCGTTCGGGCGTCACAGGCGCGATTAGCACGTCCGCACCACAGGCATCCATGACCGCATTCGCAACTGCGGGTGCAACACCGTCCATTGGGATCTCAGCAACGGCTTTCACACCGAAGGGATGGGATGGCTCAAACGTCTCCACGAAGATCGTATGCAGCTCAGGCATCTCGTGCGCGGCGAAGATATGATAATCCCGGAAGTCCACCTCCCGCGGACGACCTTCTTCATCATAGAGCATTTCCTCACACACAGCATAGCCAAGCGCCTGCGTCATGCCGCCTTCAACCTGCCCGGATGCTGTCAGTGGGTTAACGATCACGCCTGAATCGACAGCCATCAATAACCTATCGACGATCACCTGTCCGGTCTCAATGTCGACAGTCACTTCCGCAAACTGGGCGGCGAACGGCGGCGGAGCGACGGGAGAAACAAAGGAATCGACGCCCATAATCTGTTCCTGATCTTCGTGATGTAGAGCGTTGAGGGCAATCTCCTCCAACGTGATGGACCGCCCATCGGGTGACCAGGCACATCGATCTCGCAGCACAATCTCATCCGGCTGGATCGCCTCTTTCTCCGTCCCCAGCATGCGCGCGGCGCGGTGGCGAATTCGATCCGACACTTTCTGGGCAGCGCCGACAACAGCCGCGCCGGAGATATAGGTCGTACTCGATGCGTATGCGCCTTTATCGAATGGGGTGAAATCCGTATCCGAAGAGTAGACGATGACATCTTCAACAGGAACGCCCAGGACTTCAGCAGCTTGCTGAGCAAGGACAGTGTCCGAACCTGTGCCCAGGTCCGTCGCACCAACAAGTAGATTGAACGACCCGTCTTCGTTGATCTTGATACTGGCGCCACCCATGTCGAGGTAAGGAATCGCCGTACCCTGCATTACTAAAGCGGCGCCGATCCCCCGCCGGAGATGAGTTTTTCCCTCGACGGTTTGCCACTCCGGATTTTTGAACTTCGCATCCCACCCCACTCCAGCTCTACCTTGCCGGACGCAATCCTCCAACCCACAGGTGTTAATAATCTCAGGCATGGGCTCTCGTCCTTCCGACCAGGCGGTGCTGAACGGATGCAGCTCACCAGCGCGCAAAGCGTTCTTTAACCTGAACTGCAGTGGATCTAGATTTAAAGCGCGTGTGATGCGCTCCATGTGCCGTTCAACAGGCCAGAAACCTTGTGGAACACCGTAGCCTCGATAGGCGCCGGAGGGAGGTGTGTTCGTGTAGACGACATCTGCATAGAAACGGATGTTTGGCGATTCGCGGTATGGACCATCGCCCACATAAAGCGCCATTGCCTTGTGCCCGGTATTGCCGGTGACGGTGAGGGCATGACAGCCGTAAGCGCCGGTATCGCTCAAAACGCGCATCTCATTGGCTGTGATTGTGCCATCATTTTTTACACCCGTCTTCATGCTAATGCGCATAGGGTGACGTGTTCTTGCTCCATAGAATTCCTCGGCGCGGGAAAATTCAAAACGCACCGGTCGGCCTGTAGCAATCGTCA
>CBDTTY010000046.1:0-14754 GCA_965363875.1 uncultured Anaerolineales bacterium | reverse complement strand
CTACGCGTAGGATATATAGCCGCCGGCTCGCCCCTACCGATCATTGGATTTAATACTGGAGCCCGCACGCATTAATTTGCCGGGCGTTTAACGATCTAGGGAGGGGTGGGGGTATCGCTAGGCGTATCGGAGGGAGTGGGTGTGGTGGTCACGGTAGGCGTGGATGTAGGTGTAGCGGTTGCCGTCGGTGTGAGTGTTGGCGTTGGCGTCGGGGTCGGCATCAGAATGTTCAGATGCAGTTCAGTAATGGCGACGCCGCCGCGCTTGCTCCGAACCGCAAGGCGAAGTGTCACTGGACCGTTTGGTAATTTTGAAATATCCCATTTGATCAGTTGTTCTGGCTGCTTAATCTGCGAGTCGCTGTGAGCGATATCAGGCCAAAAGGAGGGATTGCTGCCGAGACCGTATTCGAGGATCCAATCTCTGAAGTCATTCGTCGCTGCCGCTCGCCCGAATATCTCCAGTGGACTCGTTGAGATTGTGGTCCCTTCGGATGGATGGGTGAAAGCCAGGATGGGTTGGGGGCTGTCGCTGGAACATACCGCATCTGGTATGAAGAAGAGCGGATCATCTTCAAAACCCATATCCTCAGCCCATTTTTCGCCTTCAGAAGTCTCATTGAGCCAGTCACGCGCCCAGGGATCGTCCACATTCAACCCCAACTTCTCATCCACGTACGTCGCGCATTCGGGGGAAGCCAGTTCAAGAGCGAAGCTATCAACCCACACCTCCCGCCATAAATCTTGCTCCTTCGGAAGCGGGGGTTGGTCATGGGCAAAAATCTCGCTCTTCTGTGAGGGGCACCATTCGGATGGTTCTGCACCGGAAACGGCACAAACAACGCGATCAACGATGCCGCTGTGGCGGACCACCACGGTTGGTTGACCGCCAGTCAGGCGATTTTGTGCATATTGCATGAATTGGTTCCAGATAGGAGCGGCACCTGTTAAGCCCGAGGTGTTTTCCATCGGGGTGTAATCGGCGTTACCGACCCAAACGCCGACCGCGAGGTCCGGGGTGTAGCCCAACGTCCAGTTGTCCCGGAAATCGTTCGTCGTGCCCGTCTTCGCGGCTGCCTTGAAGGGCAAATTGAGCAGTGAATTGGGACCAAACGCGGGCGTTCGAGCGGCGTTGTCGCTGAGGATGTCAGTGATGAGGTAGGCGTGCTCGGGGCGGAGGACCTGGTTGTCTGCGGGAGTTTCGTACTGATAGACGACGGCGCCCTCCCTGTCTTCAATTCGCAAAATACTGGTAGGAGGAATTCTATTCCCTTTGTTAGCCAGGGTTGCATAGGCTGAAGTCAACTCGAGCAAGGTGACATCTCCACCACCCAGCGTAAGGGAGAGACCGTAGTCGTCGCGGTCAAGCGTTGTGATCCCCATGCGGCGAGCGAAGGCGATGAACCCGTCTTCTGTGGACGTCTCAGGGTTGTCATAAATTCCGACAAAATCAAGCGTCTTGACAGCAGGTATGTTGTATGAGTTCGCCAACGCCGAGCGGGCGGTCACCGGGCCGTGGAAGCGCTCGTCGTAATTGACGGGCTCATAGGGGGGGCGAGGATCGTTCGGGTTCCCCGAAGGCGGGAACTCGGAGGGGACATCCCAGATGAGCGTAGCCGGGGTCCATCCCTTCTCGAATGCGGCGGTGTAGGTAAGCGGCTTGATCGAGGATCCCGGCTGACGGGGGCGTACAGCCATATTAATCTGACCATCGTTGGCTTCGTAGTCTGCCGAACCAATCATGGACAGGATTTCGCCCGTGTCTGGGCGAATAGTCACCAGAGCGCCGTTCGTAGCGCGATGGTCGGCCAGGGCTTCGACCTGTGCGCTCACAATCTCCTGTGCTTCAGATTGCAGCACCGGATCTAGGGTCGTGTAGACGGTGAAACCCGAGCGGTAGATCGTCTGCGGGTCATACAATTCCTCAAGTTCACCACGCACGAAAGTCACCCAATGAGGGTATCTGATCTGGATATCGGGCTGCTGGAATTCGTAATTAATGATTATGGCAGCAGCGCTGCCTGCATCTTCAGGTGTTATACAGATTGGCTGCTGCGCGTTGCTCACAATGATGCATCCATCTTCAACGCTGGTATCCACCATCAGGGTGAGGACCTGGCGATGACGATTCAGGGTGGCATCGCGGTTCGTGTAGATATCGTAAACTGAAGGCGCCTGAACGAGCCCTGCCAGGAAAGATGCCTGTGCGAGTGTCAATTTGTCGGCAGTGGTGTTGAAATATGTCTCCGCTGCCGCTTCCACACCGTAGGAGAGATTCCCGAAGTAATGCTGGTTGAGATAAAGCTCGAGTATCTCCTCTTTCGAGTAACGGCGTGTGATCTCGGCTGCGAGTAAGACCTCGCGCAACTTGCGGCGCGCTGTCACCCGGGTTCGCTCTTCCGGTGAGAAAAGCAGGTTGCGCGCGACCTGTTGGGTGATGGTGGAAGCCCCAGAGACGACACTCCCCTGCGTGTAATTCTGCCAGAAAGCCCTGAAAATCGCCCAGATATCAAAACCGGGGTGGCTGTAAAACTGGGAATCTTCCGTGGCGATAATCCCCGCGACCATGTAGGGGGAGATCTCTTCCAGCGGGACGTATGTTCTACGGCCTGCTTGGGGATCGAGGATTTCGTACAGCAGATTACCATCACGATCGAGAATGCGTGTCGTTTCAAACTGAGCGGCATGTTCGTGCAGATCTTCAACGGAGGGGAGGCTGGCGGCCAGCGAGTAGTACTGGTAAACCCCGAAAGAGATGATTCCGATCACAATGGCGATGAAAACAAAAGCTCCGAATATGGCCATTCGCAAAGCGCACCCACCGCAGGTATCCCAGCGCTTCCAATCCCTGCCGCCCCGTTCTTCAGGTTGGGTGGGAGGGATGTAGGCGGAGGGGCCGACCTGTGTGGCGCCAATATCCGTTTCCGGCACACGTTGAGGTAGAACCTCGGCATCCGACCTCAAATCCAGCTCTGGGCTGGGGCCGCTAGAGGGCTCCTGTGTGGGAGGGGCATTCGCCGCCGGTGCCCGATCGTTCTCGGTCAAATCATGTTCGAAGGGTTCGGTCTCGGAGAGGTCGGGGGAGTCTTGAACCATCCCATCGCCCTTGTGTTCCGGGTCATCCATAGGGGGGGTGTCAGGCAAAGCGGAGGGCTTCTCGGAGGATACATCGCCCTCCAGCAGGCGTCTAAACCGCACCTGAGGGCTGTCGATACTATCTTGAACGGGGGAGGGATGGGCATCCGTTTCCAGAGGCCGCTCGTTTTCGGGATCGGAGGAAACTGAACCCGTTTCCTTGGAGAGATCGTCCGATAGATCGCTCATGGCTCGTGATTATAGCATGGTGCAGGTGAAGGGAATGTGAATTCTGCAGGGCAAGGATAATGAGCGGGAAAGATCTTTCCCTTACAAATTTGATTATGCCTCGGCTGGCTGGGTTTGAACGAGGACCGTCCAGATTCCCTTCATAACTGTTTGATCATCCTGGTTGCGGACATCGAGCGAGAGAAGTATTGAGCCGCCGCCCAGTCGGGGCATTGCTTTCTTTTCCTGCACTTCCATGATGACGTGAATGGTGTCCCCGATAAAGACCGGCAGGCTGAATTTCCAGTCTTTGATCTCACGGAAGGCGATCACTGTCCCCTCCAAGATGCCGGTTCGCATGGCAAGGCCGGAGACGATGGAAACGCCTAGAAGACCGTGGGCAACGCGCTGACCGAAGGCGGTTCCTTTTGCGTACTCAGCATCGGTGTGAATCGTATTGCTATCGCCAGATAACCCCGCGAATGTAATCACATCAGCTTCGGTGATCGTCCGACCGGGGCTTGTGATTCGCTGCCCCACTTCGAACTCCTCGAAATACATACCTTGATATGAAAGTTTCATGGGCATTGAGCACCTCTCCTAGTAAGGAAGTAACGCTATTCTAGCATGAGACGCACGCAAGCGAGCATGACAGACCGATGTCCGCTGGTGTGTTAATTCGAATGGAGGTGGGGCGTGGAATAATCGTGGATACCTTTGACGATTTCTTGTTAGCTCCTTACAATCTATGTATGAAACTTTGGTCACTTCCCCTTAATGGACCTGTTGCTTTACGTTTAGCCTGTGACGCTCGCTTCTCAGACATCGACATCGCTGATGACCATATCTGGGAATTAAAGATTGAATCTGAGGAACCCCCCTCCCTCTCCCTGAATACGACGTATGGGTTACGAGCTCGAGCGATGCGCATTTTCCCGGGTTTCGGGTTGGGGGACCGCTTCATCACGGATCCAGCGCGTTTCCACGATAAACCGGTGATACGGTCAATCCTGCCTGACTACGTAAGGCTCGACTTCAGTCCCTTCAACCACGTGGGTGTCGTTGCAGAATATTGGGTCCCCGCATCGCATGTGGTTATGGGCAGGTTCATAGTATCGAACCGCAGAGCCGAATCCCAAGATATTCACCTTCGATTATATGGCCTGCTTCAACCCGGAGAGGATCCCCAGGCTCTCGGTGAGAGCACCTTTCAAGGGGTCAGCGTTTTGTCCGGTCGAACTGCCGGGCTCGACCCTGTAATTTTCCTATCCGGCGGTGCCCGTGTTGAACCGGCACCCTACCCAACTCTGGGCGTGCATGGGCGTCTCTTGCCGGGAGAGGTTGGCGCCTGGATTTGGGCGCAGGCAGCCGAAAGTACGACGAATCAATCTTTCATCGAGGCGCGAAAACGGGTCCAAATTAATTGGGACAAGGAGCGCGCCCGGGTGGAGATGGCGAACAGCGGGTTAGTGGAGATTGAAACAGGAGACCCCGATTGGGATAGCGCTTTCTGGCTGACTCAAAAAGAGATATTAGGGAATTTCGTCGGACCGGTGAAATTCCAGCCCGGGTCTATTTTAGTTAAGCGCAGAGGGGTGGACGATGGTTTCGCCCTGAGTGAGGACGGAGATGGCTTCAGCCCGCAAGGGTCCGGGTATACAGCAGAGGATGCGTTCCTGGCAATCTCGCAGATTCTTCCTGCGGCGCCATCCCTCTCCAAGGGACTTATTGGAAATTTTTTAAAAACGCAGGATGCTGAAGGTGAGATTGAGTGGCTTCCCAATCTAAGCCGCACGAGCAGCGGGCTTCACAGCATCCCGCTCCTGGCGACGTTAGCCTGGATGGTGTATCAGCATACCGAGGATACCGACTGGTTGCGGCGGATATTCACACCGCTACGGCGCTTCGTGGAAGCGTGGTTCGGCCAGCGCCATGACCGGGATCAGGATGGATGGCCGGAATGGGACCACACAGCTCATTCCGGTTTCGACGACTGGCCCGCGTTTACACCTTGGCATCGCTGGAGTCAGGGGCTGGACATATCGATGGTTGAGACGGTCGATCTGGCCTCCTACCTTTATCGTGAGATCCAGTCTTTGAACCATATCGCTCGCGAAATAGGGCGAGAGCGTGCGATGGAAGGTATTGAGCCGCGGTTGGCGATTCTCAAAGATGCGGTTGAGTCGACCTGGTCGGCGCAGCGAAGTATCTATCGGCAGCGAGACCGGGACCTGGACACATCCTTCACGGGAAAACGCCTGGGTAAAGGTCGTGGAGAATACTCGTTTGAGGTGAAGGGCTCCTTCGACCCGCCGGTGCGCGTCCTTGTCCGCATCCATGGTTCGGAGAAGGATGCTCGGAAGCTCAAGATACTCATCCACAGTCGTGGACGTCGTGGGCGCTCCCGCGTCGAACGGATAAACTTCCGCAAGTTTCACTGGTTCTGGAATACAGGCGTGTTCACGAGCGAAAAACTCAACACCACAATCGAGCGGGTCGAAGTGCTGGGATTGGGCAAAGAGATCAACTCCGAGATCTGGTTGCCGGATACGACGCGTATGGATCAATCCCTGCTTCTCCCTCTCTGGGCGGGGATCCCGGAGCCGGAGCGCGCCGATAAGCTCGTCTCCAAAACGCTGACTGACCCCGACCAGTTCTGGCGCCCGTATGGCATTCCGGTCTGTTCTGCCAAGGACCCGTCCTACGCGCCGGACAACCAAGAAGGCGCAGGCGCAGTGTGGTTGTTCTGGAATCTACTGCTCGGAGAGGGTCTGGTGAATTATGGATTCCGTGAGGAGGCTGCTGACCTTGTCACCCGGTTAATGGGGAACGTGGTCGGTTCTTTAAAAGAAGATAAGGCCTTTCGTGCACGTTACAACCCGGATCAAAAGGGAGGCGTTGGCGGGCGCGGGCATATCGAAGGCGTAGCACCGCTCAGCCTATTCCTACAGACTTTGGGCGTTAGATTAATTTCTCCCAGCAAGGTCTGGATCAAACCGGGCAACCCTTATCCATGGCCTGTGACGCTGCGTTGGCGGGGGCTGCACGTGCAGTGTGAGCAAGGCGAGACAAGGGTGACGTTCCCTGATGGCCAGGAAGCGATCCTTCAAGATGCCGAAGCTCAAATCGTTGAACAGGTTCTTGGCCCGGAAGATGATCCGGCAATGGAGGAGCCAGACTCGGCGGAGGAAGCCGGGGGTTAAGGAAGGGGCTGTGGCAGTTCTGGATGTTGTCCGCACGAGCCGTGGTGGGGAGACTGTTGAGTTAATGCGAATGTCTCTTCATACATAGCCTCCATGTTGGTTAACGGGAGAGGTTCCCGCCCGAGCGGTACACTAGCCTTGCGCCGCATGGTTGATCTTTTCACCCCAGGATCTTGCCCGATCGAGCTCACCTTCCAGCAAAGGACCTTCTATGCCGTCCACATAAAATCCTTCCGGCGGAAGGATCAATTCCCCGCCTTTCTTCACCAGGTGATCACCGATAGGTTTGGCCGCATAGCCAAATATCCGAACGAGAAATGCCAGAATGCCTGTTTTCTCAATTTCTTTCTCAGTGAGGCGGGTATCGAAAGCCGCTACCCTGGTGTTACTTAGAGCATCACGTTCCATTGCCTTGAGGAAATCATTCACCCCCTCAGTGGGACGAAATCGTTGGGTCGGTGATCCGAGGATGAGCACACCCAGCCCACGAAGCTCGTCTGGTTGAACATCTCCAATATGGCGAGCTTCGACTGCTCCTTCCGAGCTAAGCCCCTCCGCGATAGCCTGAGCGATTTTCTTAGTATTTCCGAACTGCGAGTCGTAAGTAACAAGCACTTTCATGAACGGATGCCTCCTTATACATCAATCAAACCCGACAGCTAATTACACCAATAGACGAAGAACAAATCAACTTTGTAGGTCCTCTAAAAATTGGGAGTAAGCAGGTGAGATTATCCACATGAGACAATATTAAGCTTAGCGGTTACTCTCCGTTTTGGATCTCAGGATTGAATACATTTCAAGATCCTCGAATTCCCCCCATTTCTTAATATGGTGTCTTAATCGACCTTCGTATTTCATGCCCGCTTTCTGCATGACCCGACCGGAAGCGGGATTCTTGAGAAAATGCGTGGCGAATATCCGTTCAAGCCCAAGAGAATCTAACCCATGATGAAGCACGGCTATAGCGGCTTCGGTGCAGTACCCTTTGCCCCAATGGGGTTGTCCGATCCAGTAGCCCATCTCAGCCCGTTCATACGCTGCCGTGATCTCGAGTCCGATCGCGCCGAGCAGTTCCCCGCTATCTCCTAACGTGATCGCAAAGCGAACAGCCCGGCCGTTTTCAAAGGCCTCTTTGTGTGTCCCGATCCACTCCTCGGCCATCTCCAGAGTGTATGGGTGAGGGATATTCAAGGTGGTAGCAGCGATTGCTTTTTCCGATACATACTTGTCCACAGCGGGTGCGTCATCCATCTGAAAAGCACGCAGGATGAGCCGCTCGGTCTGCAGGGTCGGGAATTCAGGCAAGGTGTTTCATCCTTACGTGGGTTTGGTTCGGGTGCGGTGGAAACTCTCCACTCGATAGGTTGAAATCTCCAACTCACCGCGCTTCCAAGCCTCGGCTGGAAGCTGCGCCTTTTGACAGAGCATTGTTAGAAAGTGCTCGGGACCATCTACTTTCTCCCAAACCTGGGGCAGGAAGGTCGCTTTTTTAAGACCATGGACGATTGTGACACCGTCCCGTCCAGGGACGAGCAGGTTGGGGATTTCATCTGGCGCGTTGTATACCAGAGGCTGAGGAATTGTTAATACTGAGATTTCGATCTCCGTATCCTCGATCTCGTCAGTTTGGAGTGGGGGGAAGCGGGGGTCATCGGTCGCAGCGGCGGCCGCCCGCAGCACGACATCCTGGGCAAGTGGGAATTCGTGCTTGAGTGTGCCGATGCAGCCGCGCAACAAGCCGATGCGGGTCAGGGTAACGAAGGATGCCCCAGGTTGCCGTAAACGGTCCGGCAGCGAGTCGAGTTCGACGCGAGGGATGCGATCTTGAGCTACAGCGGCCACGATGGATTGGTGAGCAAGATCGAGAAGGATTTGCTGTTCTCGTTCACTCAATGGTGCTTCCACACGAATCTCCTCAGGGCAAGTCTTTGGAACACTGCTCTAAGTATAGCAAGGATGATTCGCGATTGGGTACCGGTGAATCCTTAGGTCGGCGCATTTAAAGGTTTGCGGAGGTGCGGTTGCGCTCAGAATGGGAGGGTCGAGGTCCAGAGCTATGAGGAGAAGAGCGTTCTACGTATCGCCGGGACGAAGTGGGTGAGGTTTTCGAGTCCTTCCGCAAACTGGTCGCGAAGCTCTTCGGAGCCGATCAGAAGTGCGGGAACCGGGTTACGCGTATGCCCACGCTGGCTGAGGTCCTCCATGTTGCCATGGTCAGAAGTCAGGACAACCAGGTTCTGGTCTCCACTCTGTGCTTGTAGCAACCCGGAGAGGACGACGTCAAATGTCTCCAGGAGATCGATCGCGGAATTCATATCCTGACGGTGACCTGCGTAATCGCTGGGCCAGAAATCGAACCAGGCGAGGTCGTACCGGGCTGCTACGTGTGCGAGTTTCTTGCCCGCTTCAAAGGGTGAATATATCGGGACCGGTGGAAATTCAGGCCTGGCAGCCCAACCTTCACCGGTGAAATCGACAGAGAGCGCACGACCGGCTTGTATATCCTCGGCGGTCATCAGCGTCAATCCGGCGGCCGTCATAGCGAGAGGGATGGCAGAATAAAGACGGTGCCCCCGTTCGATTGCCTCGAAGTATTGGGGAGGGTAGGCGTTGAGCAGTGCGGCTTTCCCGCCGACCTGCGTAACAGTGGAGAAGATATTGCCCTCGCGCAGGATCTGTTGGATAGGCGGGTTTGGCTTCGGACCATAGTGTTCGCCAATCTCCTGCGGAACATTGCGACCCGTGAGTAAAGCGGCCTGTCCAGAGGCTGATTGCGGTGTACCGGGCAGGCCAAGTGTGGGGTCAACTGCAAGCAGCGTCGCCTCATCTCCCCTAAAGGGCGCTGATTCCAATACGAACTTTCGACTGCCGAGAAGGGCCTCGAGTGCAGGCATCTCGCAAGCGGCGAATGGATTACAGGCGGGGTCATCTGCACCAAGCCCTATGCCATCCATGAAGAGGAGAAGAATGCGGCTCATTCTGGTTTTCGTATCATCTGAACCCAGGCTGAAGTACGGTGCCTTTCGGTACCTCGTATGAAGGAGTGAATTTCAAAGCTGGGCTCGAACAGGTTTGAGATGTGGCTTTCGGTTAATCCTATGGATGACGAAACACCCTCACCAGCGAGCCAGGTGTAGATCAAGTAGGTCCCGCCAGGTTTGATGACGCGAGTGAGGTTTTGGATATAATTTTGCTGCCCCGCGCCGCTTAGAGAGTGGAAGCAGCCGATGTCGAGGGCGAAATCGAATGGCCCCTTGATGGAGGCGAGGCGCGTCACGTCTTCCTGCCTGAAGTCAATTTCGAGTCCGGCTTGATGAGCGTTGCGACGGGCGGTTCGAATCGCCAGCGCCGAGAGATCCACCCCGACGACCTGCCAACCACGTTTAGTTATGGTTATGGCATTCGTGCCTGTCCCGCAGCCGAGGTCCAGCGCGTGACCGGGTGGGCTCTCCGCCAGATACTTCAAGAGTTCAGGCGGGGAGATCCCTGTATCCCATGGTGTTTTTTCACGAAGGTAGCGAAATTCGAATAAGAGACGACGAATCATGGGATGGATGACAGAGCTTTATCGATCGCTGCTGGGTCTATTGCGCCGACGGTGCGGAAGATTTCCTCTCCCGCCGAGTCAAAAAGGATGAAAGTCGGCGTGAATTGGAAAGCGTAGGTTTTCATCAGGGGTTGCATGGCATCGTCTTGGACATTTACACGGATTACGTTCAGGTCGTCTGCATGCTGCTTCTCGATCCCATCAACGATGGGTTTGGCTGCCATGCACGCCAGTCAATAGGGGCTCTGGAATTCGAGTAGAACTGCCTTCCCTGACCCGATCGCACCCTCGACCCTTGCTGCCGCGGACGTTTCGGGGCTCGCCCCTGGGCTGAAGAGCCAGAATGCGACAAGGAATCCCATGATCATTGCTGCCAGCGGAACGAGCAATCCTTCCATTCCCCCTTTACGCAGAAGAATGCCGGCGAGGATGAGGATGATAACCCCGGCGAGGAAAGGAAACGAATATTGATTGATTAGCTGCATGGTACTCTCCACGTTGCCAGCCGGATTGTAACATCAACCCGCTGCGCCTAGAGATGTGCGATTAAAACTCGCTCAGATTTGGCACCTGGGGGAGGATAGGGAAGAGAGTCTTTATTCCAGTCATTAGAAGATGATGTCCAAAACGGGATGAAATGCTAATAAACCCCCATCTTTTGGTGTTTTGTCTTTACAAGACCCAGCTCATCCTTTAGAATTCGTTGACCAAAAAAACCTTTGAGAAGGATCCCAAACCCATGAAGGAATACGCAACGGAGTTTATTCGCAATATCGCCCTCGTGTCCCATGGCGGTGGTGGAAAGACCATCCTGGGAGAAGCGATGCTTCTCTGCACAGGTGCGATCACTCGTATGGGGAAGGTCGAGGATGGAAATACAGTCTCCGATTTCGAGGATGAGGAGATCCGCCGCACTCTTTCTCTCTCCACATCACTCCTCCCAATTGAGTTCAACGAGCATAAGTTAAATATCCTGGACACTCCCGGCTACACAGATTTCATCGGCGAAGTGATTTCAGCATTAAGTGTGGCTGATGCGGCAGTTGTTTTCGTGGATTCCGTCGCCGGCGTCGAAGTGGGTACGGAAATCGTCTGGGAGTACTGCAATAAGTTCAAACTGCCGCGGTTTGTTGTCATCAGCAAGATGGATCGCGACAATGCCAATTTCAAGACGGCTCTCTCTGCAGCGAGCGAACTCTCCCCGGATGCAACCTTTATCCCCGTCCAGCTTCCCTGGGGTGAGAAAAGTGAATTCAAGGGGGTCATTGATCTCTTTAATATGAAAGCTCGTCCGGCTGAAGGGGAAGCGTTGGATGACATTCCCGCCGAATATCAAGAGCAGGCGGAAGAGGCGCGCATCACTCTGGTCGAAGCCGCCGCTGAGGGGGATGATGCTCTGCTTGAGAAATACCTCGAAGGCGAAGATCTGACCGCCGCCGAAATTACCAAAGGATTCAAATCGGTTGTCCGCGCCGGCCGCTTTATTCCGGTTTTTGTGACCGCAGCTGGTAAAACGACAGGCGTAGTGCCGCTAATGGAGGCGATGATTGAGATCTTCCCCTCCCCTGCCGACGCTGAACCGGTGAAGGCACAAGGAGCATCGGGAGAAGAGGTCTTAGAAGCTTCCGATTCCGGCCCCCTGGCCGTCCGTGTATGGAAGACTACGGCTGACCCATTCGTAGGAAAGCTCACTTATATGCGCGTACTCTCCGGCATACTCGCAGCAGACAGCCGGGTGTGGAACCACTCCAAGAAAACCGAGGAACGACTAGGCACGTTGTTTATTTTGCGGGGCAAAGAGCAGCTCGGAGTCAAGAATCTCCACGCTGGGGACATAGGTGCAACCGCCAAGCTAGGTGAGACGGCAACTGGCCACATACTCGGCGATAAAGGGCACCCACTTACAATTGTGAAACCCGAATACCCCAACGCGCTTTTCTCCGTTTCGGTATCACCGAAAACACAAGCGGACTCGACGAAAATCAGCCCCACATTGACACGTCTCTGTGAAGAGGACCTCACGCTCTCCTGGCACCAGGAACCAAGCACAAACCAAACCATTTTTCAGGGGATGGGAGATCAGCATATCGATGTCGCCATACGTAAGGCGGAAGCCAAGTTCCAGGTCGGCCTCAACACAGAAGTGCCCCGGGTTCCCTACCGGGAGACGATCACAAAATCCGGGCATGCCGAATACCGCCATAAGAAGCAGACGGGTGGCGCAGGGCAGTTTGCCGAAGTCCACATGGATATCGAGCCTCTAGAGGAAGGACAGTTCGAATTCGTTAATAAGGTCTTCGGCGGCTCGATCTCACAAGGCTTCATGCCCGCCATCGAGAAGGGCGTGAAGGGTGTGATGAAGCAGGGTGTAATCGCCGGTTATCCGGTCGAGAAAGTCAGAGTCCTCATCGTTGACGGCAAGGAGCATCCGGTCGACTCAAAGGCGGTCGCTTTTGAGGCCGCCGGCCGGGAGGCATTCAAGCAGGCAATAAACGCCGCAGCCCCGGTCATGCTCGAGCCGATCATGGATATTCGCATCACCGTTCCAGAAGCGAACATGGGCGATGTCCTCGGGGATCTAAATACTCGTCGGGCACGTGTCCAGGGGATGGAGACCGAACGAGGGCGGAGCGTGGTTACTGCGCAAGTTCCACTTGCCGAGATACAACGTTACACGACCGACATTCGGTCGATGACAGGTGGGCGTGGCGTGTTCTCGATGTCATTGAGCCACTATCAAGTTGTCCCTTCACACGTAGCGGAGGAACTCATCGCCGCGCGCAAGAGGGAGATCGGGCAAGAGGAAGAAGACTGATCGGAAGTTGAGGCAAAAAAGGGGCCGGGAGCAACCCGGCCCCTCATTTTATGTCGAACCTTATGGACGATCGTAAGCCTCCAATCACATTGCGCCTTCTGACTCTCTTTAGCTTCCTGCTCGGCATCTACCTCGTCACCAACGGTCTTGCTGTTC
The DNA here is from genome assembly GCA_965363875.1 of uncultured Anaerolineales bacterium. GTDB lineage: Bacteria > Chloroflexota > Anaerolineae > Anaerolineales > E44-bin32 > E44-bin32. Next base: position 1,728 of record CBDTTY010000046.1, on the reverse strand, counting down.
GCCTCTTCGGTTGGAATCCCATTGTTGTGATTCCCGGGGCCTCCTGGTTGGATCCATGCCACCTTTTCACCAATGGCTTCGATCAATGGATTTCCATCAAGCCTGAAGCCCTGGCGTGGCCAGCGATCGTTCTCGGTGCTGGTTTATCGGGGGCGATTTGGGGGATCTGGCTGCATAGACAATGGGGGTATGGAGCTGCTATTTTAATTAACATCGTTTCGTTGATGTTTATTGGACCGGCGACGCTTTTAGCGCTCTGCAATCTGGCTTGCCTCGCCGCACCCGCAACCCGTGCCTGGGTCCAGGAAGCAGACCCGCCCGATGAAGGGTGACTGGTCGCCCCTCCGCTTCATAAGCGAAAAAATCGATGTTGAGCACGAAAGATCCCCGCATTTAATCAAGAAACCCACGGCACCGGATAGCATCCTCTGGAAGGGCCAGAATTTCAAGGTTGAAGAAGTAATCTCCTCCTGGTTTGATTATTCGCGCAAGGGCAGGATGGCGCTGAATATGAGACCGGAGAATCTGAAGAAAGCAGAACGGCGGGGATCACGCGGGGTAGGCCGCTTTTACTTCCGGGTGCGCATCCGCGGCGGGCGTGTGTTCGATATCTACTACGACCGGGCGCCTAAGGACGCCGGAGACCACAGGGGGCACTGGTACTTGTGGCGGGAGTTGGAATCTACCTGATCCATTAAGAGAAGGTGTTTTGGTCCTTTTCTACGTGATGAGAAGAGAATACGCATAAAAACAACCACCCATCTCTTGCGATGGTCTTGAAACGCTTGGGTTGGCCGGGTTGCCTCGACAGCAAACAAACCAAGCTTACGATTGCTGTTTCCCCTCAACGGTCGCTAAAAGGATCGCGGCAGCAAGCCCCAGACGAGGATCAAAGGTTTGTTCATTCGCTGGAATACCAATCTCCATTTCGTAGCGAAAGAGATTGAACCGCTGCTCGAAGGTTGCCGCTGCAAGGTCTCCGATGAGGACTTCGTAGCTCTGCGGCAGTAGCGATCCAAACAACAACCGGCGCAAAACAGCCTTCATCGGGTTGTCTTCCTGAATGACGCCCATCGCCTGATCATAAGGATCCAGCACCTCCCACGCATCACGCACCATCGACCGCCACCCTTTTCTACGTAGCGCGCCGACTTTTTGCCCTGTCGTCTGATCAGTTACATCGTAGGCGGCTGCAAAGTCGATGACCTGCCGGGCTTGAATCCAAAGCACCTCACGGGTCTTCGCCTCATCCTCGAAAACGCGGATGTCCTCCCGCAGCTTGAACATCTTCTGTTCAGAATAAAGTATCAGCATACCGGAAGATGTATATACGCGAACCTTACCGGTCAGGGCGAAAACCTGCCGCTTCAGCACATAGTTTTTTTGAGTGAATATGGACAACATCGTATACCTCCGGGAGAATCTCTCTTAATGTGTACCCAGGATGAAGAAGAAGGCAGCCTTCCTACGCATCCTCATTTGCGAGACGAAGGAGCACAAATACTTTGGGCGCAAGGTAGGCGACCCAGAATCCGACTGCCCCGTAGCGGACGTATCGAAAAATGTTGGCCACCAGGTCATCTCCACTCGGGAAGATCGCGCTGAACCCGAAATAGATTAGGACAACACCCACGAGGCCTACGACATAACGCAGCAGTCTCAACCACCACGGACCGCGGACATGGAAACCACCCCATTGATAGAGGAGCGCAGCGCCGGCGCCGAGGC
>CBDTTY010000045.1:0-15050 GCA_965363875.1 uncultured Anaerolineales bacterium | reverse complement strand
AAGATTGCCAGCATAGCCTCTTGCTGGCGGCGCAAACGATCAAAATCCCCGGTAGTTTTGCGCATGCGGACATAGCAGAGCGCGGTGAACCCGTCCATGTGATAGGTTCTCCCGGGGGAGTATGACCAATCTCTACGACCGCATTCATCATAAAGATACGCTTCGACCTTCACATCTATCCCGCCCAACGTATCAACCACTTGGGTGAACCCGTAAAAGTTAATCATAATCGTATGATCAACTTCTATGCCGAAATTGTAGAGGATCGTTTGGGCGACTCTCTCAGGTCCTCCATAGGCATCGGCGACATTGATCCGGTCCACCCGCCACCCGGGGATGAAGACGTATAGATCGCGAGGGAAGGAGAGTAATGTGGCGGTACCGGCGTCGAGATCAAGTGAGACCAGCATCATGGTATCGGTTCGGTGCCCGTAGCTATAGGGACGTTCATCTGAGCCGAGGACCATGATATTTACGACATTATCCCCCAACTGCAGCAGGGGTATCGGTCGGTGGATTTCAATCGCAGATGGTTCGACTGGAGGGGTGAAACCGCTCCATGGGTCTATCGGGGTCGGACTGGCTAAAGGTGTGGAGGTAGGCGGCGGCGGCGGTGGCGGCGTTTGCGTGAGCGGGGCTGGGTTGAAGGGCGTGCCAGTCGCAGCCGCATTCGGGTCGACGGTTACAAGTGGATTGGCAAGCGCAGCAGAGCCCCCGGTTAGCATGCCCACTAGATTGCTGCAGGCGCCAACGAGCAGGATTAAAAATAGAAGCGTGACGATCATCAAGAGACGATCAAAGCGATTAATGGATTTCATCGGATGAATGTGCTCGTCATGTTAACGTCAGAGTCAACTCTCTAGTTCCCCATCAGATCGCCCGGCTTCTTTGCTGCGAGGTTGTTTGATCTGGGGCTGCAAAGTTGTGTAGACGACCGATTAATTATTTGCCTTCAAACTTACTTGACCGGCGGTACATAGATACTCATTCCGGATGGCAGTACGGTGTGGATATCTATGCAATTCGCGTGCCATAGCGATGATTCATCGACCCCGAATCGCTCAGCGAGCCTGCTTAATGAGTCGCCTTCTCCCAGTGGATAAAGGACCCAGGTTGAAGGCGGTCCGCATGAAAGGGATGGATCTGTGGCTTCAAGCACGGGGAGATAAATTATATCGCCAGGTGTGATATCACTCTCGATGCAATTGATCGACATCAACGTTGTGCGCTCGATCCGAAACTGGTCAGCGAGATTTGTGAGTGTGTCCCCATTGTGGACGCGGTACACAGACCAACCTTCGGGTGGGGTGCAGCCTATTACTGGATCAAGTGCTTTCTGGCGGTCAAAGAAGGATGATACTTCAGCTTCAGCAAATACGGTCAACCAGGTTCCCAGGAGCGCAGCGATCGCGAGAATCGAAATGGTTAGACCAACGATCAGATTCTTTAGCAATTGCATCCGGGCTATTCCACACTATCTGCATAGGTTGGGTTTTGCGTTGAGAACGGCAACAAGATTGAAAATGTAGTTCCAGACCCCGGCTGACTGTCCACCCAAATGCGTCCACTCATGGCTTCGACCAAAGAGCGTGCGATGGAGAGACCAATTCCATCACCTCCGAGGCCCTGGATTGGAGTTTCCCCTGTTGAATTTCCGAAGCTGAATATCCGTCCTAGGTCCCCGGCGGGAATTCCTGCCCCTCCGTCAATCACCTGGAGCGTGAGAAATCCTGATCGGTCCGAAGCGGCGAGGCCTGTGCTGATTTTGATCAATCCGCCTTCAGGTGTCGCACCGATGGCATTATTGAGCAGGTGGATCAGAACCTGAAAGGTGGCATCCGCGTCGGTCAGGATTTTCGGGAGATTCTGAGGGAGCGAAACGCGTATTTCGATATTTTTCTTTCGAGCGGATGGGAAAACCTGGCGGATCGCATCCTTTATGCAACGCACAATATCGACAGGCTCAGGCACGAGAGCGATGGTTCTGGCCTCAATCGCGCTGAGATGGATTAGATCATCAAGCAGCCCCGATAGTCTCTCGGAGTTATTGTAAATGTGGTTGATGGATTCGCGTTGACTGGTTGTCAGCGTCTCTTCTGCATCATCATGAAGGAGTTCGGCATACCCCAATATTGCCGACATCGGCTGACGGAGATCGAGCGAAAGCGCGGCGATATGGGAGACGCTGGGAGAGCGTCCTGATGAGGGCGCAAGCGAATCATTTCCGTTCTGGAGTAGGACTAGGTTGGCGCGCGCTTCGGCCAATTCGTGGAGCGTTAGTTGGAGCTGCTGGGAGAGCAAATCTATTTGTTTGAGGTCGGAGGTGGCAGGCGGTTCTACTATCGCTTCCCTCATCCTATCGATCTCCCCCTCGAGAAACTGAATGGTTTCCTCCGCGTCTTGATGGCTGGTGAGAAAACCGCCGAGCTCTTGTCCTGCCAGATCGGTTGCGGCAATGAGTTGATCCGTCAGTTGGGTATTGTTGATCAGGAGATTTTGAATGAGCCGGCGGGACTCCTCCAGGTCTGTGCCTAACGCGAAGGGCTCTGTCAGGCTTGATGAAAGAAGTTCATCGCCTGCTGTAAGCGCCGTGAAACGCTCAGCAATCACATCCGCGAGCTGCACGAGGGCGGCGCGGTTTTCCTGAGACCAGCGCTCACGGGCGAAAGGAGAGAGCAGCAGCAATCCCCCAATAATTTGCTCTCCTGAGGTCAGAGGAGCGAAAAGCATCGGCCCTGTTTTTGTGAGGTTTAAACCCTGCCGGAGTGTGATGAGGTCAGGCGCATTGCTCTCTGCTGGAAGGATCAGCGATCGCTGCCTGCGTAATGCATTAACGATGACGGGAAGGTCAGTTGTGTTGAAGGCTTGGCCCTCGATGTGTTGTTCGCGTATAAGATCGAAACCCGTCGCAACGGATAGATATTCCAATGTTTCCGGGGGTGTGAGCAGCAGGCATATCTCAGCCTTCATTGAATATGCAGTGCCGCGCACGGCAGCGTCTGCCAGATCGCCGAGTTCCTTCGCCTGGAAAACATCATAGACGCTGGTGAAGACTTTGGGCAAGAATGGGAGTTCAAGATCAGGCGATTGGGTGGTTACAGGATGCTCATCTTTCACATCCGTTCCTTGTGTTGTGATAAAAGTGCGCGCGGCGGCGATGATCAACGCAGGATATGCCGCCAACTCACTCCAGCGCACGAAGGGTGCAAAAGAGCCATCTGCAGGACCGAGGGCCAAATGCAGGCTGTAGCCGACGGTAAGCAGGAGGTATCCTGCGAAGGCGATTTGCCATTGCGCTGGTCGGCGGACGAGCAGGAAGGTCAGTGTGAGACCGGAGAGGATTAATGTTGAGATTCCCCATACAGCATCGGCGGGAGTCCGGTTGAAGCGGAGCAGAGGATCCTGCCCGGCCAGGAAGTAGACTGTCCCAAATAATGCGAGGACAGTGACGCTGAGTACAACCGCAAGTGTGCGCGAGCTCTGTTTTGTGGGTGGGTTGAAGATAAAAGTATAACTAATGAGCAATAGGGAGGTGAAGCTCACGAAGCGGTCGAGTGGGGGGAGAATTACTTGTCCGTTGAGGATCACAAGCCAGGACAATCCGGCGATGATCATTGTGAGCAGGTGGAGCCCCAGTATTACACCGCTTGCCACCCGCCAGCGTGCGGCAAGAGCAACTGTGCGGGGAGAGCTGCTCCAGGTTAATGCATAGAGAATTGAAAGTGAAATGATCAGCGTCAGGTGGTAGACAAGACTCCCCGGAGGTGTCGTGAGCAGGGATGCAGCGTCAGCAAGAATCATGATGGGCAAGTGTCGTTTCGTTGTTCCTGCAATACAGGGTAAGATCGACTCCAACTTATTTCAGGTATAGGCATTATTCACCCGTAAAAAAGTGAGCAGAATAAATTTTCCAGACTGACAGTATGCCCGGGTTGGACCATCATCCCCGAGCGGCATATCTTACCTAATGGATTTTACACCAGAAGCCAACAAGAGGATGAATCCTAAGCCGTTCTCCTTAGAAGATGTTACCCGCCTTCGCGTGCACCTTAAATGGCTGCTTAATCTTTCCGCGGGTCCGAATCGGGATTGTTTTCGATAAATCCTATCTCTTAAGAAGGGATCTTGTCCGGCTTGTCGAGTGTACTGTCTTTTGCCGCTGGTTTGTCGCGTTGGAACCCAATCATGCGGATGGCGATAAATCCATAGGCGAAGGTCAGCCAGAATGTGATCCCGCGATATGTGAGAGCGATGGCCGTGGAAGTGAGTGGATCCACCCCCATAGCGTTTTGGGTCAGGATCATTGCGCCTTCAACGAAACCGACTCCGGAGGGTGTGACCGAAGCGATGATAAAGAGGTAGCTCACACTAAAGCTTGCCAGTAGCGTTTCGATCCCAAAGGGGTTGTGGAAGGCGAGCGAAACGAAGAACAGGATGACCATCATCATCGTTTTCCGAGTCAATGCCAGAAAGAAGGGCAGGATAAGCCCCCGGGGCGAGCGGCGGATCTGGAGCAGCCCGTCGGCGATATCTAGCGCGAAGTTTTGCGCTTTGGCTCGATTGATCAGGGTCCGTTTGAAAAAGGGTTGGAGAAGGCGATTAGCAAAATCAACCAGCCGGAGGATTGTTCGCTCGAGTTGATCGGTGGATCGGACACCGATCGCAATCAGGATGAGCAACCCTGCAGCGATGCTCACTGCAAACACCGCAGCGCCGATTAACAGAGCATCCAGGTTGCCTCGCCTGCTTAAGATGGAGAAGCCCAGAGATAGCACAACCAGGAAACCGAGGTAGTCAAAAACGAGATAAACAAAGGCAGCTGCGCTGACCTTTCCCACAGGTTTTCCCCGCTGGCTTCCATCTGCAATCAAAACCGCCAGCGCTCCTGCGCCGTAGCTCGGTGCGATGACGTTGATGAAATTTGCCGCAGTTGTCAAGGGGACCAGGTGGCTGAGTTTTTCATGGATGCCCATCAAGTGATAGCAAGCCCAGAAATTTGCGGCGATGGTTACCAACCACAAGATTTGGGCTAACATTGCGACGAATAACCACCAGCCGTCACTGTGGCTGAAAGCAACGAGGATGAGTTTGAGCTCGTTAAAGTTGCGAGCTACGAAGTAGATTGTCAGCAGGAAAATGGCGGAGTAAAGAATTTTCCGTAGCATTGGAGGATCAATTCCACTTATATCGTATCCCAGGTCGGTGGAGAATCCAGGGAGATTCCTCGCGTTTGAGCATCAATTCGGCGCAGCAGTCCGCTGAGAACGGTTCCCGAACCCATTTCGATAAAAGTATCTACACCCGATTGTGCCATCCACCCGATTGACTCTGTCCAGCGAACCCGGGAAGTGAGTTGGGCGTTAAGGTCTTCCCTGATCTCTTCGATTGAAGTAAGCGGCTTGGCTGATACATTCCCCACGACAGGAATGAGAGGGTCATTGAACGATGTAGCTGTAATTGCGTCATTTAAGCGATCCTGAGCAGGGATCATCAGCGGAGAATGTGCAGCGATGCTCACTGCCAGGCGGATGACTTTGCGTGCACCGGCGTTGTCCAGAAGGTCATGAGCGAGTGCAAGCGCGTTTTCGTCTCCGGAAATTACGACTTGCCCGGGGCAGTTGTCGTTTGCTACGGCTACAGTGCCAACAGATTGCGCTGATGCTTTTTCGCAAGCTACTTCAACTTCAGTTACACCAAGTCCGATCACGGCGGACATTCCCCCGGGGTGGATCTCGCCTGCGTAGCGCATTGCTTCCCCTCGTTCACGCGTTAGCAGTAAACCATCCTTAAAAGATAGCACACCTGCGGCTACCAACGCGCTATACTCACCCATAGAGTGTCCGGCGGTGGTGGCCGGCGTGAAGCCGGGGTGCCTGGCTTTGAATACCTCGAGCACGGCGATGGAGTGTGTGAGCAGCGCTGGCTGTGTATATTGGGTTGAATTCAAGTCTGCTTCCGGCCCGTGCCAGCAGACTTTTGATAGAGGGTAACCGAGGATTTCATCGGCGAGTTGGAAGACCCGCGCCGCTTCGGGGGCGGCTTCAGCTAAGGCCATTCCCATGCCGATTGCCTGGGAGCCTTGACCGGGAAAAACAAGTGCAGTCCGTTCGGGCGATAGGGGCATTTGGGTTTAAAAAAAGAGCCGTGCGTATTGATGCACGGCTTTGTGTGGATCGGGCTTAAGTGCTTTCGATTTCGATCACTTCTCGGCCGGCGTAATGACCACAATTTGGGCAGATATGATGTGGCAGATGTTGATCGCCGCAATTTGTGCAGTTGATTAGATGACGCAGCTTAAGCGCGTGGTGAGTCCGTCGGCGATCGCGTCGGCCTTTGGAGATCTTGCGCTTGGGGACAGCAGGCATAACTTTACTCCATTCATAATCATAGAAACGCCCACCCTCAGGCAGGCGGGCTCATTATAGCAGTCGACGATTGTCTGTCAAGGTTTCTTAGTTGGATGAAGAGACAGACGACCGGTATAATTTGGCATATTATTATGCGTCAGGTTTATGGAAAAAGGAGCCCATGCCTTGAATATCAGCCTCCCCGAAATAAATAATGGAGCGAGCGGGTCTTGGATCTTTAGAAAGGATAGCGGATGACGTTGCGGATCCTCTATTTTGCTACGATGCGGGATTTGGCGGGAGTGCGGGAAGAGACCGTATCCCTTCCTGATGGATTACGGGTAAAGGACTTGAAGAGCCTCCTTGGCGGGAAGCACCCGCAGCTCATCAAGGCGTTTAACTCTGCAATCTTCGCCGTGAACCGCGAATTCGCGTTTGATGACCATCCACTCAAAGAAGGCGATGAAGTGGCGATCTTCCCGCCAGTGAGCGGCGGAAGCGTTAACAATCCAACGATACTCCGCATTGTTCGGGAACCGCTGGATATGAATGCCCTTTTAGAGGAAATCATCACACCAGCTGCGGGAGCAGCCTGCGTCTTGACCGAGGGTGTACAGGCGCATAGCGAACGAGATGGGCTCCAGGAAAAAAACCACCGATCATCTGAGGACTCTTCCCCCATGGTTGAAGAGCAGATGGAACAAGTCGCTCAGGAAATTCGTGACCGATGGGAGTCAATCAATGGTGTGGCGATTGTCCAGCACCTGGGTGAGGTGCAGCCAGGTGCACCAACCGTTATGGTCGTTTGTGCCGCAGCCCATCGTGATGCCGGAGTGTTTAAAGCTGCAAGGTATGGCCTCGATCGGATGAATCAGACCATCCCACTTAGTGAGAAGGAAATCGATCCGGAATGAGAGCACTATTGTGAGGGATCATTCCATCCTGGGGATAGTGGTCGTGGTGTTCGTGGAGGGTTATGTCTGCCGATAGAAATTCCTGGGAGTGGCCATTTCGCTGCACCAATTGTGGTCAACCCTATCCAACAAAGGGATTCCCTTACTGCTGCGAGAAATGCGGCGGTCTATTCGATTATAAAGGTCAAGTCTCCTATAACCCGGCCCAACCATCTAGGCCTGGTCGCCGGTCGATCGAACGCTACCGGCGCAGTTTCCCCCTGCCTGCAGATGTAGATTTCGTCAGCCTTGGGGAGGGAGACACGCCGCTTCTCTTTCACCGAATCTCCTCGCGCGAGGTCTTCTTCAAGTGTGAGCACTTAAACCCCACCGGTTCTTTTAAGGACCGTGGAACGGCGGTGCTAGTCAGCGCGTTAATCGCTGCCGGAATTGAAGAGGTAGTTGAGGATTCATCTGGGAACGCAGGCGCATCCCTGGCCGCCTATGCCGCGCGGGCGGGTGTTAAGGCGCGCATCTATGTCCCTGAATCCGCATCGGGCCCCAAGAGCTCACAGATCAGCGCATATGGAGCGCAAGTTGTTCGCATCCCTGGCCCACGCTCGGCGAGCGCGGAGGCTGTCCAGCGTGAGGCCGAGGGCGGGGTCGTGTATGCCAGCCATGCGTATCTGCCACACGGTATCGCCGGAATAGCGACCCTCGCCTTCGAGATCGCGGAACAACTGAGAGGATCTCCGGGAACCGTCATCGCGCCCGTTGGTCATGGGACGCTTCTATTAGGATTGCATCGAGGTTTTCAAGCGTTGCAGTCAGCAGGCGAAATCGATCGCATCCCAGTTTTAGTTGGCGTTCAGGCGAGCGCGTGTGCGCCGCTGTGGGCGGCTTTTTCCGACGGCGTTCCGGGTTTGGATAGGATCTCTGAAGGGGTAACCGTCGCCGAGGGGGTACGCATCATTCAGCCGTTGCGCGGGGATGCTGTTCTGCAAGCCATCGCCGAGAGCGGGGGGAAGATGATCGCTGTCGATGAGGAAAAAATCCTGAAAGGACGCGACGCACTGGCTCGAATCGGGTTGTATGTAGAGCCGACTTCGGCACTCGTCATATGTGCGCTTGAAGAGATTCTAGAAACTTGCCCGGACCCAATCGTTCTGATCCTCACGGGATCGGGGTTTAAGACGCTGGGAGTTTGAAACACTTAAGATTAGGGTCGGCGGCGATTGGGAGCTGGCGGATTGAAAGAAAAGTGTAGGTCAGTGGAGGATATGCGCATGGAACGCAGGGTTGTTATAACAGGGATGGGTACGATCAACCCGTTGGGATTCAACGTCATGGAGACCTGGGAAGCTCTCAAGTCCGGAGTATCAAGCGTTGAACGGATCACGTCATTCGACTCGAGCGATCTCCTGGTTAAGATTGCTTGTGAAGTTAAAGAATTCGACCCAGCGTTGTATATGGACCCGCGCAAGGCACGCCGTCGGGATCGTTTTGAGCAGTTCGCAAGCGCTGCGGCCTCAGAGGCGATGCAGAATTCCGGATGGGAGATACAGCCTGAGGGTGCTGGACGGGTTGGAGTTGTCATCTCCTCGGCAGTGGGCGGCTTGGATTCTCTGCAGACGGCCATGCAGGTGATGGCCGACGATGGCCCACGTCGGATCAGCCCATTTGCGATCCCGATGTACATGTCCAATGGCGCTTCGGGCGGTGTGGCTATCGACATCGGTGCCAAGGGGCCCTCCTTCTCTGTTGCCTCGGCTTGCGCCTCAGGCGCTGATGCGATTGGCCTGGCTGCTGCGTTGATTCGCACGGGTGTAATTGATGCCTGCTTGACCGGTGCTTCGGAGGCGAGCATCACCAAATTCGGCGTTGCCTCCTTTGACCGTTTAGGAGCGCTTTCGAGACGAAACGAAGATTTTTCTCAAACCCCCGCGCCGTTTGACGCGAACCGCGATGGCTTGGTGATCGGTGAGGGTGCGGCGGTGATCATCCTAGAAGACCTGGAGCACGCACGCAATCGAGGCGTGGAGATACTCGCTGAGTTAGTAGGATATGGTTCAACGACCGACGCATTCCATATCACGGCGCCATCAGAGACGGGCGAGGGAGGCGCTTCAGCCATTGAAAAAGCGCTTGCTGCTGCTGCAGTCAACCCCGATGAGATTGATTACATCAACGCTCATGGGACGGGAACGAAGTTGAATGACATCTCGGAAACGAAGGCGATCAAAGCCGCGCTGGGAGAGGCTGCTTATAAAGTGCCTATCTCTTCCACGAAATCTATGACAGGACACATGATGGGTGCGACCGGCGCCCTGGAAGCGATCATCTGCGTCATGGCGATTCGAGACGGGATTCTACCGCCGACGATCCATCTCAATGACCCCGACCCCGAATGCGATCTGGATTACATTCCTAACCAAGCCCGCGAGGCTGAAGTTGAAGTCGCGTTGAGCAACGCTTTTGGTTTTGGCGGTCACAATGCGGTGCTGGCGTTTCGGATGTTCAAAGGTTAAAATAGGGTTGCTTAAATCAATCGGATTTGATGGAACTGGTGGAACGCGGAGTACCCAGATCGGCTGAGTTCTCGGCGTCCCCCAAGTTCATGGAGAGTGTCATAGTGAAACCGGATGAGTTCATCCGGCAAACGGGGTTGTCCTTCTCAAATCCCAGTTTGCTCCGCCGCGCTCTGACGCACCGCTCATACTTAAACGAGCACCCTGAGGCATTGGAGGATAACGAGCGTCTGGAATATCTTGGCGACGCCGCTCTTGATTTCATCGCCGCGGTCTGGCTGTATAACCGCTTCCCGGAGATGGATGAGGGTGCGCTCACCCGGCTGCGTTCGGCGCTGGTTCGAACGGAACAGTTAGCGGCCTTCGCCAGCGAGCTAGGGTTGGGTGAGGTTATCTTCTTGGGCAAGGGAGAATCCGCGACGGGTGGTCGCCAGCGTCCTGCACTGCTCTGCGCGGCGTTCGAGGCATTAATCGGTGCGCTGTACCTCGACGCCGGTACCGAGACAGTTATTCGTTTTATTGAGCCGCGCTTCGAACGCGCAGCTAAGGCAGCGCTCGAAGATGAGCGATTAATCGATGCGCGCAGCATATTGCAGATGTGGTCTCAGTCTGAGTTTGGCGAGATACCCGATTACCGGACTACAGGCACTTTTGGACCTGATCACGATCGCGAATTCGCTGTCGAGGTCTCGATTGGAGAGAGGGTGAAAGCTGATGGGAGAGGGCGGAGCAAGCAGGAGGCTTCGCAAGCGGCGGCGGCAAATGCGCTTCAAAAATTAGGGCTAAGCAATTCGGCAGCAGCCCAACGATCGGGCAAATAACTTGGAAAAGAGAATTCCACATCTGAAATCCCTCGAGATCCAGGGCTTTAAAACCTTCGCCACGAAGATCGACTTTGACTTCGCACCAACCATTACGGCGATCGTTGGTCCCAACGGATCGGGGAAATCGAACATCACCGACGCCATTCGCTGGGTGTTGGGTGAGCAGTCCTTCTCGCTGCTGCGCGGGAAACGGACAGAGGACATGATCTTCTCCGGCTCGGAAACACGACCGCGCGCTTCGATGGCCGCGGGCACGATCACCTTCGATAACAGCGACGGCTGGCTTCCGATTGATTTTTCAGAGGTGACGATAGGTCGTCGCGCCTATCGCGATGGGCAGAATGAGTACATGCTCAACGGTCAGCGTGTTCGCTTGCGCGACGTGAATGACCTACTCTCAAAGTGTGGACTCTCCCAGCGCACTTACACCATTATCGGGCAGGGGCTTGTCGATGCAGCTCTTTCGCTGAGAGCTGACGAACGCCGTCAACTGTTTGAAGAAGCCGCCGGCATCGGTCTATACCGCAGCAGAAGAGAAGAAGCCTTACGCCGGCTGGATACGACGAAACGCAATCTCGAACGGGTCCAGGATATTCTGGCTGAGTTGAAGCCGCGCTTGAGAAGCTTGAAACGGCAGGTGGACCGCTCGAAGGATTACGACCAGGTCCGCACGGATCTGCAGGAACTACTGCGCATATGGTATGGGTATCACTGGTATCGTCTGATGGACACCGTATCTGCACAGGTGGCGGAGGCCGACCGGCAGATTGGATTGCGTGATGACCTGAGGGTGAAGCAGGCTGAAACCGAGACCGAGATGCAGACAGTGCGTACACGGAGTAATGACCTTCGATCTCAGCTGCGGGGTTGGCGGCAGCGTGTTTCAGACCTTTATCAGGATCGTGAGCGGTCTGGGCGCGAACTGGCGGTGGGAGAAGAAAGACTGCGCTGGCTGACGGAGCAGGATAACCTGCTTGGTGTTGAGATTCAAGCGCTCCAAGAGTCGCTGACGCTGCTGGGTAAGCAAGCCGTCGAAGCCGAGACCGACATCGCCGAGGAGAGAGCCATCGTCGTGGATTTCGAGCGGAGACTCGGGACGCTTCTCCAGGATGGAGAGATCGATACAGCGCAGCGGACAACCTTGCTTGAGGAAGCGCGGCAGGTGAAGAGTGCATCAGAGACGCTGCTAGCGCGGGGATTTACGTTCGAGGCGCAGGAGACGCAGCTTCAAATCAGGCAGGATGCCCTTCGAGGACGCGATGAACGCCTGAAGGAGGACCTGCAGGTTTTGCGGAAAGAGAAGGAGGGGGGCGAGGGGACACTGCTGGAGGCGAAGCGATCTCTCCTGGAAGCGGAGGAGATGGTTAATGAAGCTCTATCTGCCGAAAGCGCAGGACGCGATCGATTGGAAACTTTGCGATCTGAGGAAGCAAAGCTCGCACAGCAGATCAACGTGGAGAAAGTGGAAATAGGCACGCTGAGCGCACAACTCTCCGTCAGTCAGGCGAATAAACTGGACGAGGCGAAGCTCTCACGCTTGCATTCCGCCCGCGACGAAGGCCGCCTCAGCGGCTACCTGGGAAGCATCACGCGACAGATGCAGATACCCCGAGAGTATGATCAGGCGATCCACGCTGCGTTGGGGGATTTTTTTGACAGCCTTACCTTTGCCGACCTGGACCAAATTCTATTGGCGCTGGAAGGTCCGGAACTGGAGGCAACGGATACCGTTCTTTCGCTTCTGCCCTTGAAGTCGGGACGCCCGCCTAAGCATTTAGACCCCATTGAGGATGCGGACTGTGTTGGCAATGCCGCTGACCTGGTTTCGGCTGCCGATCAATATCGCCCAGCAGTAGAAATGCTTCTGGGTCGAACACTCGTCGTACGCGACCGGCGTTCGGTGAAACGATTGATTGACCACCTGCCATCCGACGGACGGCTCGTTACACTACAGGGGGATATTTTTTACCCGACCGGCCAAGCGGTAATCGGTCTTGGAAAGGGGATCGGTGGGCTCGAGCGTGATGCAAAGCAGCTTCAGGAAAAACACGATTCAAAAAGCAAGGCGTTGGTGTCAATGTTGGCTCAATTGGAGGAGATTCAAGCCCAGATTGTATCCAGCCGCCGGGCGATCGAAATGGCAGTCGAGGATCACGAAGGGAGCGAATTAAAGCGCCGGCAGTTCAGGGATCAATCAGAACAGGCTTCACTTGACTTGAAAACCATCGAGTATAGGGTCTCGTTATTAGAAAAGGAATTGGCCACCGTTGAAGATGAACTTGAATCGGTCCGGCTCGAAATTGTTGAGACCGCGGAGCAAGCTGCACGTGTACGTGAAGAGAGGCAAGGTATCGAGGCAAAACATCAAACCGCTCTCCTTGCCCTGGATGGTATTGGCGAAGGATCAGAGGTTGCGGGAGTTGAATCACGTCTGGAACGGGCGAGGGTTTCACATGACAAATCGCAGGTCAGGGTTCAGGCGCTGATTGATCGGCGTGCGCTTATCGAAGGTGATCTAACAGGGCGCCAGGAACGGTTGAACGCCAATCGGGGGGAGTCAGAACGATTGCAGGAACAGGTTCGAGTTGGCCAAGAAGCACTCAATACTATTCGGGCGAAATTGGAAGAGCTGCAAGAGCAGATGAGACCAGCGGAAGAAGTACTTTCTGCAGCAGAAAGCAGCCGGCTGGAACTTGAGAAACAAGAGAGCGAAGTGCGCTTAGCGCTTCAGGCAGCTGAGCGGTCGCATTCCCAGGCGCAAATCGGGTTGGCCCGCAGGCAGGAAGAACTTACCAGCTTGAAGCGGCGGATCGAGGATGATTTCGGCCTGGTGGCTTTCGAGTACGAAGAAGATGTCGCGGGACAGGAACCGCTGCCCTTTGAGGGCATAGTTGAACGCTTGCCGCGTGTTGAAGAACTGCCGCCTGAGATCGAGAAACAGAGCCGGAACCTACGCATGCAATTGAGGCGTATGGGGCCGGTGAACCCTGAGGCGCGGCGCGAATATCGTGAGGTAAACGAGCGGGTTGAATTCCTGACAACACAGGTCGACGATTTGCGTAAAGCCGAGGGACAGATCCACGAGGTTATCGCCGAACTCGATGTGCTCATGGAGAGGGAATTTCGGAAGACCTTCGATGCTGTCGCCATAGCGTTTCGCGAGGCTTTCACGCGGCTGTTTGGTGGCGGATCGGCGCATTTAACGCTAACAGACCCGGACGATCTTACCCGGACTGGAATCGATATCGATACTCGGCTTCCCGGTCGACGGACGCAGAGCCTGGCGATGCTCTCTGGTGGTGAGAGGAGCCTGACGGCGAGCGCCCTGATTTTCGCGCTACTTAAAGTATCACCAACGCCTTTCTGTGTCTTGGATGAGGTGGACGCGATGCTTGATGAAGCGAACGTGACGCTGTTCACCGATATGCTCGCTGAGCTAAGCCAGGATACTCAATTCGTTCTCATCACCCACAACCGGCTGACAGTTCAGGCGGCGGAGGTCGTTTATGGGGTCAGCATGGGCACCGATACCACCAGCAAGGTCATTGGGCTCAAGCTGGACGAACTGGAAAAGGAGCTTGCCGTATAGACGGCAGGTTCAGGTTTGTGCTGGAAACCAGCGGAATCCGGAGATGGATAAGCGCCCTGCGCGTTGATATCTAACCCTACATCAGGTAGAATAGCGGAGCGAGCCGAAGTGGCGGAACTGGCAGACGCGCTGCGTTCAGGGCGCAGTGAGCTTTATGCTCTTGCGGGTTCGACTCCCGCCTTCGGCACTCAAAGCCCCGTGTGGGGCTTTTTATTTTACCTGTCTTGCGGAGCGGCGTTCCCTCAGGTAAGATGACCTCACAATGAGTGAAGATGGAGAAGGGCGTAATCGCCTCTCGAGTGTTTTGATACTTGCGTCCGTAATCGCCGGGATTCTCATCCTCGGTGATCTGAATCGCCGCATGGCGAATGCGCGCCGTCTGGAGCGAGATGCGGTGCAGTTGGAAACGGAAGTTGCGGTGATGGCGACGGAGCGCGTGCACTTGATGACGAGTGTCGCCGAGGCAACGAGCGAGGCCATCATCGCTGAGTGGGCTCATAGCGATGCGAAGCTTGTGCGCGAGGGTGAGACGCTCATAATTCCGCTGCCGCCGCCGGGTCAAATATCTGTGGCAACTCCCGTGCCCGGGCAGGACCTCGAGACGCCGAGCAAGTGGCAGGTCTGGTGGGCTTTGATCTTCGGGGGTTAAGACCCGTTTGGCATCGAGTAACTCCACTTGAAACAGCGAATAATCCATTACATTCAGCCTTCCCGGCTTGTTTAGACGACATGCCTTGACGCTGATTCTGGCGCTGTGATATAATCTTTGACGCTGTCAGACAGCAGCAAAACGTTGCGGGGTGGAGCAGTGGCAGCTCGTCAGGCTCATAACCTGAAGGTCCTCAGTTCGAATCTGAGCCCCGCTACCT
>CBDTTY010000044.1:0-15459 GCA_965363875.1 uncultured Anaerolineales bacterium | reverse complement strand
GTGAAGGCTGGGATGTGCTGCTGATATTCCTCGGCGCTTTGCGGAAGAAGGAACATATTCCGGGCGAGAAGACTGTGCCAGGCATATTCCGTGATGATGCGAATGGGTATACGGTATTCGGGATCTGCGCCTACATAACAGTCCTGAACAAAAATATCACGCCCCTGTATATACCCCAGCATCCGGTTGTAAATCTCGTTGAACTTTTTTACATCATAGGGGCGGTTATATTCCCCCCACCAGATATTCTCTTCTGTTGATGGTTCACGAACGATAAATTTATCGTTCGCCGCTCTTGCGGTGTGTTTTCCAGAAGATACTGCTATCGCACCCTGGCGAGTGATGTGACCTTCACGCCGGAAGGTGATCTCCTCGTAAAGCGACTCGGAGGGTAGATTCCAATAGATTATATTGAGATCAGTAAAACCGTGATTCTCCAAGCCGTAGTCACACTTTAATGCATCTGCTTCAGCTTGAGCGGGTGTTTTGATATTCAGCAGGTTGTTTGTCATAACCAATCCCTAGTAAGTTTGCGATTGCCAATGTAGATATCATCGGAAGATTCAGGGTCTAACACCCACTTCAAGCGCTCGATCCCATCCTTAATGTCCTTGACCGAACCTGCATAACTCAGTCGCAGGTAGCCCTCCATTCCAAACGCAGAGCCTGGAACCGTGCAAACCAGCGCTTTCTCGAGCAGGAAATTAGAAAGCTCCGTCGATGTCATCTGGAAGGATCGGAAATCAGGTAAGCAATAGAAAGTCCCATCGGGCTTCGTGACTTGAACCCCGTTGAGACCGATCAGCTCGTTCATCATCACATCGCGGTTATTTTGTATCGTCAAGCGGAGGCTCTCCACTACGCTTTGATCACCCAAAAGCGCTCCTTCTGCAGCAGCTTGAGAGACAACCGGCGGATTTGAAGTCATCTGCGCCTGTAGGTTCGCCATCACCTTGACGAGCTCTCGCGGTCCAACAACCCAGCCAATGCGAAAACCCGTCATGCCATACATCTTGGATACTCCATTGACGACAATCAGATGGCTGGATTCGATGTCCTCTGTAGTGTAGTTATAAGCCGGAACAGCTATCTTGTCATCGAAAATGAGTTTTTGGTAAATATCATCACAGATAAGATAAATCCCTTTCTTCTCACAGTACTTTACAATCTCGGCGATGAAATCCTCCGAGTAGAGAACTCCCGAAGGGTTGTTAGGGCTGTTCAGAATGATCGCCCGCGTACGGGAACTGGCCGCCTTTTCGATATCCCGCATGTTTGGGTGGAAGCTTCCATCCTCAGGGGCAACCACGACCGGCACTCCTGAGACCATTTTAATCATCTCTGGGTAACTCACCCAGTACGGCGCCAGGAGAAGTACCTCTTCCTGCGGGCTGACGATTGTGAAAAGGATGTTGTAGAGAGACTGCTTGGCTCCCGTCGAGACGATTATGTTCTCAAGTCCAGCAAGCCTGTTGTAATTTTGCTCTGTATATTGGATGATCGCCTTCTTCAGAGAAGGCATCCCATCCGTCGGTGTATATTTAATATCTCCGGCAGTCAAACGAGCCGCGGCGCTGAGTATCGCGCTGATCGGTGTCTTGTTCTTCGGCTCCCCAATCCCAAGGTGAATGACGGGTTCCCCTTGGGCTCGCAGGATCCTCGCTTGCTCATTCAGCCGCAAAGTCGGTGATTCTTGGATCATCTTCGCCAGCTGGCATACAGCCATGAAGTTCTCCTATCCGGTCTATCGATCTCAACAATACACTGCAGGGCATATTATAGCCTCGCTTAGGCCTTAAGTGACCTGCTGCACACAACCTTTATCGATATTCTTTCCATTCCCTGGGGTCATGCTTCCGCTCCTGCTTTCAGCAGCTCACTAATCACCAACGGCACTCCCTTTTCGGGATCCTCTTGAAGGCTCAGTGCTCCTTCAGGACAGGTGCTCACACAAACGCCGCAGCCCATACACAAACCCCGGTCAATTTCCAATCGCGCATTGTCCAACCTCATCGCACCGAAAGGACAGTGCTCGGTGCATAATCCGCAAGCGACGCAAAGGTCGAGCTCCACCTCGCTGACGTAACCCGAAGAGGCCAGCATGGGGGTCCCGTTCCGCATCGAGTGCATCGCACCACAGCAACATGAACAGCAATTACAAATCGCGTAGAACCGTCCCAGCATCGCATCCTTGAAAAAGGCGTGATGAACGTGTCCGCGCGCGTGCTCTGCTTCAAGTATGCCCTCTGCCTGCTCACGCGTAACCCGGCGTGAGCGATCCGGGTGATGGCCAAGAATAAAGGATGCGAAAGGCTCGCCCACAATCATGCAAACATCTAATGGTAAGCATGGATCCGGGCGGGCAGATCGACAAGGACAGTCTAGGATGACGATATGATCGGGGTTGGTCATGATAATGTCGCGCGCCTTCGGGTATGGGATCACATGCTCGAGATCCGGTAAATTGATGTCCTCCTGGACTTGGACGAGCTGGCGAGCGGAGTCGGTCGTGACCACCTTGCCATGGTATGTGTCTGCGAAGGTCTTCCCCAGAGGAACCGATTCATCCTTTGTCGGACTCGTTCTAGATAAAATTGAAATCATCGAGCTGAGCGGGCGGCTGACAGGATGCTCCCCGAGTCCGATGCCTATGTAAAGGTACGGCCACCGTGCATACACATAACCGTGCAGACGGTCGAACAATGTCGCTCCCTTAACTTTTTGCCATGCCTTGAAAAAATCCCTTGTCGAGCGTTTTATAAACACACCTACCCCTCCTTTCCCCATATCTTCGTGGTCATCTGCTCGGCAACCTTGCTGATTTATTCCTAATCATATTACGCCAGCATCATACAAGAAACCGGGGTCTCACAAGAGTGAACTGTGACACAGATCCTATGGTTGGAGATCACGACCTAATGACACGGGGTCTATGCCACCAGAAAGAATTTTATCCCCAGCATCGATGGCTGCAAAATGCACCCACCAATTTAATTATGAACGATTCATTTTCTTCAAGGCGTACTGGCCGGAAGATCTGTGTGGGGTTAATAGCA
The DNA here is from genome assembly GCA_965363875.1 of uncultured Anaerolineales bacterium. Taxonomy (GTDB): domain Bacteria; phylum Chloroflexota; class Anaerolineae; order Anaerolineales; family E44-bin32; genus E44-bin32. Next base: position 12,403 of record CBDTTY010000044.1, on the reverse strand, counting down.
CCTAGGAGACATTGCGCTATTCGTTTGAAGGATTACAATTGCCGTATAAACTTTTTAGGACAATATCTATGCGTAGTTGTCCACATTGCAACAAAGAGATTCAAGATGAGGCGGTGTTCTGCCGCTTCTGCCGGCGCGACATTGAACCCCCTCTCTGGCTTACGAGCTTGCACAAGTGCCCGTTCTGCGCCGAATGGGTCGAACGCGGCATCGACCGCTGCCCACTTTGCGGCAGGGAACTTTCAACAGAGCAGCCGTTCAGCGTTGACATTGGAGAGAGCGAAGCTTCCGTAAGCCTCCTGTCGCGTTTGAAACCGAGCATGGAGAAGGAAGAAGGAAGCGCTGAGGATGTTTTTCTCGAGGATGAAGACGCTGGCGAGACAACTTTTACTAGAGCCCCTCAAGAAAAGATGAAAATTCCACCCATGCCTGTGGAGAGCGAGGAGGGATTAGCAGTTCTCCATGACCGCCGCCTCGATTCTGATAGGGATTTCGATCCACTAGCAGATCTCCTCCCCAGTCCTGATCAAGAAACCCCTGAAGATGGCCAAGAGCAACGATCTTTTCCGACAGCCATTATCATCCGCTGGGCTCTCATCCTTGCCGGTATCCTTGCGACCACCGTAATCGCGGTCATCGCTTTCAGACGCCTTGATTTGTCTTCGCTTTTCGCTTTCCGTGAAGGAACGCCAATCTCAACCAGTGCCCCAACCATCGCGCCAACGACTGCAACCGCCCTTGCAGCACCGTCAGAGGGAAGCCCTTCCCCGGAACCTACGACAACCCCCGAACCTGAGGACGTGGGTTGTGTGAGATGGGATGAGATTTCTCTTGATTCCGAGGGTGAAACCCTGTGCGCCTATGGGGTGATAAAACGGTGGTTCCAATCGGGTGAAATTCCCTACGTTGCCATCTTCACCGAAGAAATGGGCACTTTTGAGATCATCGACTACACCCGAACCTACCCCGAATTCAAATCTGGCACATGCGTTATGGTTGAGGGGGAAGTCGAGATCATGCGTAATGTTCGCCCCTTCATCGACGCTGACGGCACTTTGAATATTTGCGAACCCGGTCTCGAATAAACCGCGAGGGAATAGCTCGCACACCCTCTAATCCCTCTCCATTTTTCATACCAGGAATAACATCGCCACACCACTGACAGCTACTACCGTTCCAACGACGGCTCGCCATCCAATGCGCTCCTTGAAGACGATTTTCCCGACAGGGAGCAGAATAATCGGCGCCAGACTCATCAATGTGGTGGCAACAGCAACAGGCGTGTGTTGAATGGCAACCAGTGAAAGCCAGACACCAAGAAATGGTCCGGCCAGAGTGCCCATGAGGAGGAAACTGCGCGCTCGGCCTGAATGCCATACGCTGTCTATGGTCACCCTAGCTTGATTCATTAAGAGAGCAATAATCCACATGATCAAGGCCGCACTGAATATCCTGATCAAGTTGCCGGACAGTGGGGATACCCCTGCATTCAGCCCTACTTTTGAAGTGATAAGCCCTAGCGCCTGACCTACCGCCCCACCGAGCCCGAAAAGCAGCCCCTTGAGATAATTTCGATTCTGTCCATCCGTCTGGCTGTGTTTCCCGCGATCAAGGATAACCGTTGAGATCCCCAAAACTGTTACCCCTATTCCCAGGACTTGTAATGGCGTTAGCCGTTCGGCAAGGAATATCCACGAGAAGATCATGGTGATGACAGGGGCTAGACTCATGAGCAGCATCGAGAGGCGGGGACCAATCCACACAAACGCTTGGAAAAGGAAAGCGTCACCAAGGACCAACCCAATGACCCCCGATAGCACAAACCAAAACCACGTCTCCGGTTTTACATTTGCTGGAAACAGCGCTCCATTAATGGCTAGATGCGTAATACCGAGGAAAATTGTCGCTAGCAAAAGCCGGACTCGATTTACTGCTACCGAGCCCAACTCCCGACTGGCGAACGTGAAAAATGTGGATCCGGTAGCCCAAAGGATGGACGTTCCCAGCGCTGCCAGACCACCTAATGTATCTAGCAAGACACTACACCGTTAAACTTTCAACTGAGATTACAGGGGGAATGTTTCAAATTCATTCGCAAGTAAAAACAAGTGGACCATTCACACATCTTCATCTTCGTTGTTATCACCTAGAAAATCCTTGAAGACTTCAAGGCGGCGGCTCATCTCAGAATCATTGCGCATCCGGTCTAACAAGCGCCACCCCGGTTGCTCTTCAGGGTCACCCTGCGTACGCCGCGACTTTGAAAATTCGTCCAGGAACCCTGTACCTTTCATAACGAAGTAAACCACCGCCAGTATGATGACGATATATGGCAACATCTTCAATACCTCCACAACTTAATAATCAAGAGCGTTTATAACCAACAGAACCTCATATCTCTATTTCACTCAAGGATTCTACAACGCGCGATGGTCGGTATGGATATCGACCCAGGTCGTCCCGAGAAGCGATGCCGGTGAGCACCAGAATCGTTTCCAGACCGCTTTCAACGCCAGCGATGATATCCGTTTCCATCCGATCTCCGATCATCACAGTATTTTCAGTGTGGGCTCCAAGGAAGTTCAAAGCAGCCCTCATCATGAAGGGGTTAGGTTTGCCAATGAACATGGGGTGTACGCCGGTTGCTTTCTCGATCAATGCCGCTAACGCCCCTGTCGCTGGAACGATCCCGCTCTCTGCAGGTCCGGATGGATCGGGATTTGTGGCGATAAACCGGGCGCCCTCCGCGACCAATTGGACCGCGCGCGTGATCGAAACCATATTGTAGCTCAGCGTCTCACCGAGGACGACATAATCTGGGGTGATATCTGTAGTCACATACCCAATTGAATAGATTGCGTCTGTGAGACCACTCTCACCGATCACAAATGCCTTCCCCTGTGGGTGCTGGGAGTCGAGAAACTGGGCAGTTGCCATAGCCGAGGTGAAGATCTGCTCGCTGGGAATGTCTAACCCTATCATCTGAAGACGATGAGAGAGATCAGGTGGTGTATATATCGAGTTATTTGTCAGAACAAGATATCCGATGTCGTTTTCCCGCAGAGCGTGAATAAAATCGCTCGCACCTGGAATCAGCTTCTGTCCGCTCACGAGCACCCCATCCATATCAATTAGATAATTCTTATGCACTCGCTCTTCCATGCCAATTCCTGTTCCGGTTCTCAATAGTGATTTGTTGTTCGAAATATTCTACACAGCCTACTATTGTAAGTCGTGTTTCACTATTTGGTGAGCCTTCTTGAGGGCTCAATCGAATCCATTATCACTGAAGAAACGTACTTGCTGCGTGCAGGTTTCTATGCAGACCTGGGCAACAGCGTCCCGTAAAGATCGAGAATTTGATCCGTGATCTGAGCCCAGTCGTATCCCCTAGCATAAGCTGCAGCCTGGCTTCCCAGTCGTGTGAGCAGAACGTCATCCTGAAATAGACGAGCCAGTCTGTCAGCGAGCGCATCAACATCTCCGGCAGGGACATGGAAACCTGTCTCGCCGTCTCGAATAAGGAATGCCAGACCTCCCGTTTCTGAGGCGACGACAGGCGTCCCACAAGCCATAGCCTCCAACGCTACCAAGCCAAATGACTCATAATGAGACGGAACGACGACAATCTCAGCAGCGGAATAGTAATATTGCAGGATATCCTGGTCACACTTGCCCAAGAAAGAGACGAGTTCACCCAGGCCCAGAGACTCACAAATTTCCTGCAGTCTGACCATCTCCCCGTTGGAATGCTTCGCACTTATGTCTGCGTCCCCTCCAATCACCAGAAGCCCGAAGGGGATGTTCCGAAAAACACCCTTATCAACGAGTTGTGCAATCGCGCGCAGCAAGGTATCGATGCCTTTCAGAGGTTCAATCCGACCAACGAAGAGGATGACCCGCTTATCCTGAGGAATCCCTGCGAACTCTTTCGCTTCATCCTTCGCTATGGGGTAGAAATGACTCGTATCCACGCCGGGTGGGATTACGACCACTTTCTCAGTCCCAATTTTGTATAGCCATTGTATTTGGGCGACCTCGGCTTGTGTGGCGGCGACAACGCGGTCAACCTCACGCAGCAAGCGTTTTTCTGCATCCACACGAATTGTTGATTCTGGTTCCTGCTCTCTGCGGGCTACTCGATTTTTCATGACAGCCAGGGTGTGAAACATCTGGATAACGGGAGCCGACCAGAGATCGCGCAGATCCAGCGCCGCAAGCCCGGAGAGCCAGTAATGTGAATGGATGAGATCATATGTCAGTCGTTTCGCTTCCGAAAATTGAAGGATCCCTTCCATGAATAAGGGAAGATACTCGATCAAATCCGTTCTAGCCATCGGAACTTCCGGGCCTGCACGGACGTGGACGATGCGGTTGCCATAACCTAAATCATGGAGAACATGTGGGACATGCTCATCCTGGGAACGTGTAAAGACATCTACGCCGATCCCTCTGCGACCCAATTCTCGGGTCAGGTCCCGGACGTAAACATTCATGCCTCCGGTGTCCTTCCCTCCCAGAGTGGCATGAGGACATGTGTGATATGAAAGCATCGCCACGCGCATAGTTTCATTATCCAACAGGCTGACCTTCTTGCCAAGCCTTCGCAGCGGCTGGTATAATCCCGCCGCATTGGCATCCAGGTTTTTTCTGAGAATTTACATTCCTAAGCACAGCAAGCCAGCGTAGCTCAGTCGGCAGAGCGGTCGCTTCGTAAGCGACAGGTCCCGGGTTCGAATCCCGGCGCTGGCTCTTTTGATTCCTCTCCCTGGAAACCGCCAAGGCATTTATTCAAGCCCTAAGGAGCGAACAGATGGCAAAGGATTTTCGACGCTCCGATGCTTAGCTAGTTCCATTCAGAGGACGCTTCACGTATAATGGTTCTATGGAACCTAAAATCAATCCGATTGTTATCGGCATCGCTGGTGGAACTGGATCTGGCAAGACAACGGTCGCTAACGTCATCCTCAATCGCGTCGGAACAGAACACATCGCCTTCATCCCCCATGACGCTTACTACAAGGATTTAAACGCGCTTCCACGAGCACAGCGCGACGTGATCAACTTCGACCACCCCGATTCACTGGAATCTGATCTGCTGGTTGAACATGTTCAAGCCCTGCAGCTCCTTAAGCCGGTTGAGATTCCGATCTACGACTTTACAACTCACTCACGTACGGAGGAAACCACGCATATAGCCCCCCAAGCGGTGATACTCGTGGACGGGATTCTGGTCTTTGCCGAATCGAAACTGCGCGACCTATTCGATGTAAAAATCTTCGTCGACACACCGCCCGACATCCGCTTCATACGACGGCTTAAGCGAGACATTGAGGAACGGGGCCGGTCGGCAGAATCTGTCATTCTTCAATATCAGACAACCGTCCGTCCCATGCACCTCGAATTCGTTGAGCCTTCGAAACGCCATGCCGATGTTATTATCCCCGAGGGCGGATTGAACACCGTGGCGATGGACATGGTCGTCGCCAGAATCGAAGCCCTCTTAACCTCCAACTAAACCTACCTACAAAGGAGAACTCATGACTGAAAAATCTTACACATCCCCACCGGCGATGGGCATCGACCCACAAAAAACCTATACAGCGACGATACAGACCGATGACGGCGATATCGTCCTTCAACTCTTCGCCGACAAAACACCGAACACGGTTAATAACTTTGTGTTCCTCGCGCGAGAAGGCTTCTACGACGGTGTAATTTTTCACAGGATTATTGATAATTTCATGGTTCAAGGCGGCGACCCGACCGGGACTGGACGCGGCGGGCCAGGATATTCCTTTGCAGACGAATTCCACCCAGAGTTGAGGCATGACGGACCCGGCGTCCTCTCGATGGCTAATGCCGGACCTAACACGAACGGCTCTCAATTCTTCATCACCCATGTGGCGACGCCTCACCTGGATGGCAAACATTCAGTCTTCGGTCGCGTGACGGGAGGCCTGGATGTCCTAATGGCAATCCCGGCCCGCGATCCAGCCCAAGCCCAGGCGCCCGCTGTTGCTATTAAAACTATTCTCATTGAAGAGAAGTGAAGCAATCTGGGGGGCTTTCGGGGTGGAAACTTCACGCCGTTCGCATCTTAGCATTCGTCGCCGCGATAGCGATTACAGTCTTCATCTTCTCCATACAAGATGAGATTGAACATCTTGCAGGTTATGGATATCCAAGCATCTTCTTGCTGTCGCTGCTCGCGAATGCCACGATCATCATTCCCGCACCCGCGATCGCATTATCTTTTGCGTTTGGCGCTGTGTACAACCCATTGGGAGTTGCGCTTGCAGCCGGCACTGGCGCAGCAATCGGTGAAATTACGGGGTACTTAGTAGGCTTCAGTGGACAGGGAGTCGTCGATGATATCCAGATCTACAAAAAGCTGGAGGCGTGGACATCCAAGCATGGCCCTCTGCTTATCCTGATTCTGGCTTTCATTCCGAATCCCTTCTTCGATCTCGCCGGCGTCGCCGCCGGGACGCTTAAAATGCCGATCGGTTCTTTCCTTCTGTGGACCTGGATCGGGAAGATGATAAAGATGTTGATTTTCGCGTACGCCGGCGCAGCTTCGATCGATTGGATCCTGACCCTGTTCCCAGCAACTTTCTAATATTACCAGGGCGGTCCTCCACTATTCTATGGTTGGATTCTCCACGCACATCATCTACGTCAGCACCTCAACCTTCAAGGTCACCCGCTCCAACTCCTCGTCGAGAACATCCACGCCCAACCCGGGCTTATCGGGCACATCAATCGTACTGTCCGCATTGAGCGTGAAGCGCGGCTCAGCGATATCAGGGTTGTAGTAGCGGTCACTTGCTGAGATGTCACCTGGAAGCGTAAATCCGGGAAGTGATGCGAGCGCAAGATTCGCCGCGCGGCCAATTCCCGTCTCCAACATGCCTCCACACCAAACAGGAATCCCTTCCCTGACACAACGATCATGAATTGCGATCGCCTCTGTTAACCCACCCACACGGCCGGATTTAATGTTGATCACCTGACATGCTTCGAGGGCGATTGCTTGCCCCGCATGACGGCGATTGCGGATTGACTCGTCCAGGCATAGTGGGGTTTTGATTTGCGCCTGCAGCGCAGCATGATCGATCAAATCATCCTCTGCTAAAGGTTGTTCGATCATGGAGAGAACCAATGAGTCGAGATCCTTGAATAGCGGCGCATCACTTATCGCATACGCCGCGTTCGCGTCGACCTGAAGATTGATATCGGGGAAATTATCCCGGACTGCTTTGGCCACTTCCAGATCTGCACCGGGTTTAATTTTAATCTTGATCCTGCCATACCCAAGCTGCAAATACTCTCCCACCTTCGCGATCATCTCCTCCGGGTTACCCTGGATCCCGACCGAAACACCTACGGGTACGCTATGTTTCTCTCCTCCAAAAAGCTCTCTAAGGCATTTCCCATCAAGCTTGCCTCGAATATCCCACAATGCCATTTCAAGCCCAGCACGAGCGAGTGGGTGTCCTTTGTAAGCCTGCAAATGCTGCTTTAGCTCACGTGGGTGTGAAATCGGTCTATTGAGGATGGCCGGGATGAAGAAATCCCGCAGGATATGCCAGGCAGTTTCCACAGTCTCATAAGAAAATCCGGGCACACGGGTTGCGACACATTCACCCCACCCGTCTAACCCTTCTGCGTAAACTCTCACGAGTAGACATTCTCTGTCGAGCTCTTCCCCAAAGGATGTGATGAAGGTGTTCTTTAATTTCATTTTGACGTGATGTAACTCGATGCGTTCGATTTGCATTAACCTAGCTTCCCTTCTCCATGCGTGAGCACATAGTAAGATCGAGGCAGCTCCTCACCTTTGAGGAACAGGAAATCAGTAACAAGATAACCCGCGGCAAACAAGGATGTGAAGACCTCCCGTGAGTGCTCCCGCCAACTCTTGGCGACACCTAGATCGGATTGCTTCAGTGCGTGAAAATCAGGTGGAATCTCAACCAATGTGATCACCCCTTCGGGAGCATAGATTGCCTCGCCAGGGTACAGGTGACCTGCATCATTCAGAATCGAAGGGTTCACTTTCTCCGCGCCAGCTTCGAGATAGTGTTCCATGTTGAGCGGCTTTCGTCCCTTTTCAAAACGAGAGGAAACACGGGGAGATGTTACCCACCAATCCACCTGAAATCGATCAGACTCCACACCTGTGTTCAATGCATCGCGCATCTCTCCGTAGGCACGCTGGATGTATGTATCACATACGGCACCAAGCCGTCGAATATTTAAATAAGCGTTTCGAGAGAGCAGCGGGTCATACGTCCAGGTAACCAGGCGAATTCCCTGCTTGAGAACTACTTCCCGTTGAGCCTGCTTCAACGCAAAACCGATACCGCGATCTCGGTACGCAGGGTGCACGCCTACCTGGTGCGACCAATGTTTCAAGCGCGTCATCGCAATGCGATCCGGGCTCGCCGAATCAGTGCCTAGAAATCCCAAAAGGTAGCCGACCAATTTTCCTTGATCAAAAGCCCCCAGCATGGCACCGCCGTTGTGACTGATTGCCATCGAGAGATGGGCAGGCACAATATCAGTCTCACTTCCCGACCATACGATTCGCTGTAAATCTTCCGCTTGCACCATTTCTTCGTACAAGAATATCGCCCGTATCTCAATCCCGTCTTTCATCTCTCTATTTCACCTCTTAGAAAACTGCCGTCTCAGCAGTTCCCAACCCCAATTTTTCTCACGGAGGTGATCTAGCTGATCCTCCATTCGGGTTGGTGCAAGCCCGAACAATCGTGGTAAGGTGTCCAAATCGGTCGTCCGGTTCACTGCAAGATAGTCAAGCAAATTTGTCGAGGCCGGAGAATATCGCAGAGTCCTCTCCATCAGCCATGCACCCCCACGTAAATACGGCGGGCGTGTTGGAATAATGATGCGGGTGATACTTGCTGCACGCATCACCATTGTAACGATCTGTCGAAGCGTAAAGTACTCAGGACCGCCGAGTTCGAATGTGCCACCCTTTGTCTCCTCCTCATCTAAACTCCAGCCAATGCAAGTGGCGAGATCTTCAACCCATAACGGCTGCAGAACTGTAGATCCATCGCCCGGAATGGGGAAGAACAATAGCGACCCAGCCATGAGCATCGCCAATGAGGTTGTTAAGCTGTCATCGAGGCCAAAGAGAACCGCCGAACGCAAGATCGTGTAAGGTAAACTCGAATTACGGATGTGATTTTCTGCAATCGCCTTAGCCCGAATTTGAGGGTACGCCGAGGCGGGATCTGCTCCTAATGTGCTCAGATAGATGAAGCGTTCAACACCGGCCTCTTCTGCAGCTTCAACAAGCACCCTTGTGCCTTCGGCATCAACGATCGCTGGATCATCAAAGGTGTGACTTAATCCTGTCCCGGCGAGGTGGATCACGGCGGAGACATCCACCATCGCTGCTCGGATTCCCCGTTCATCGTCAAGTGATGAAAGCGCGACATCCACGCTTACGCCTGGAGGTAGCAAAGGGGATTCTATGGCAGGCTCAAGGAGCGTACGGATTGAATAACCATATGTCGACAGATTTCTCAGGACTGCTCTGCCGATAAAAGTTGTCCCTCCGGTCACTAAGAGCATGGGATTCCTCGAAACTCACTTCTTGTGGGATCTCTAGTAAACAACAAACGTTTTCTGGTCAATCTTCGAACTGATGAGTAGCCGTAGCAGATTTTAGCATAGGGTCATTTATTCTGAGCGCATCTAAACGTTGTAAATCGTGTTATTTACAAACAGGGGCAGTAAAACAACCATCGATGGGAGGGTGACGTGTCACACAGACGTGTGGTTATCACGGGATTGGGATGTATCAGTCCGCTCGGAAATGATATCCAGAGTACATGGAGAGCAGCACTAGCCGGCGAATCGGGAGTTGGGTTAATAACCCACTTCGATACTACAGATTTCCGAACTCGTATCGCCGCTGAGGTTAAGGGGTTTGACCCGACCCAATCTATCGGCAAGCGACTGGCCCGGAGAACGGACCGCTTCACGCAATTCGCATTAGAAGCAGCCGCGCAAGCGATACAGGATTCTGGATTGTCGATTGATGACGGAAACCGCGACCGGATCGGTGTGATCATAGGAAGCGGCATTGGCGGTGTTAGCACACTTATCAATGCAAGTTGGAAGTACCTCGATAGTGGACCCAAGCAGGTGAGCCCTCATATGATCCCCATGATGCTCCCCGACTCAGCACCAGGGCACATCGCCATTGCCCACGGCTTGCGAGGTCCCAACATGACGGTCGTGACTGCCTGCGCCTCCAGCGCGAATGCAATTGGAGAAGCGACAGAGATGATCCGCAGAGGTGCGGCTGATGCCATCCTTGCTGGTGGAGCGGAGGCTGCGATCGTCCCCGTCGCGCTCGCCGGGTTTAACTCGATGAAAGCGATCTCCACCCGCAACGATGCCCCTGATAAAGCATGTCGACCCTTCGAACTTGAACGGGACGGATTCGTCATGGGCGAGGGTGCCGCTTGCCTGGTTCTTGAGTCTTATGAAATGGCGCATGCGCGCGGAGCGAAAATCCTGGCAGAGGTGCTGGGCTATAGTGCCACGAGCGACGCATTCCATATGACCGCCCCAGCCGCGAACGGTGCAGGCGCAGAGGCTTGTATGCGCAACGCGCTCGCAAATGCAGGCATAACACCTGAAAAAATCGACTACATTAATGCCCACGGAACAAGCACCAAACTCAACGATGTCAGCGAGACTCAGGCGATAAAAGCTGCGTTCGGTGAACATGCTTATCACCTTGCAGTCTCATCGACGAAGTCTATGACCGGCCATTTACTCGGCGCTGCTGGAGCGATGGAATCTATTTTCTGTGTACTGGCTTTGCAGAATAGTGTAATCCCACCCACTATCAACTACCACACCCCCGATCCAGAATGCGATCTGGACTACGTACCCAATAAGGCACGCCAGCAGGAATTAACGTATGTAATGACGAACTCATTCGGGTTTGGTGGACATAACGCTTGTTTAATATTTGGGAAGGTATAGAAAGGTATTAATGCCTTATGACTAGGTTTGCACATATCACCGGCTGGGGAATGGCAGTGCCAGATCGAGTTCTAACCAACGACGATCTTGCCAAGATGGTCGACACAAGTGATGAATGGATACTCTCCCGGACAGGAATCAGCGAACGTCGCATCGCTGAGCCAGGGGAATCCACAGCGACGCTTGCAGTAGATGCGGCACTCCGAGCGCTAGAGTCAACGGACATCAACGCCAAAGACATCGATCTCATCATTGTCGCCACATCCACACCTGAGTACCTCTTCCCTTCGACCGCGTGCATAGTTCAGGACCAAATCGGAGCTACCCATGCCGGCGCATTCGACCTCTCCGCGGCGTGTACGGGGTTCATCTATGGCGTAAATATGGCTGCGCAGGCAATTCGAACCGGTTCGATCGAGAATGCTCTCGTGATAGGTGCAGAAACGCTCTCCCGTTTCACAAATTGGGAGGACAGGAATACTTGCATCCTTTTTGGTGATGGCGCGGGTGCCTTCGTCCTGCAAGCCAGCGATCGACCAGGAGGTGTTCTTACCTGCGTTATGCGATCTGATGGGTCAGGTGAAAGCTTGCTCTCACTGCCCGCCGGGGGAAGCAAACTTCCCGCCACTCATGAAACCGTCGATAAGAAACAACATACGATCCAAATGAAAGGGCGTGAGGTTTTCCGCTTCGCTACACGCGTGATGGCGTCAGCCACACGCGAAGCGGTCTCGCTCGCCGGATGGGAACTGGATGACGTTACCTGGGTGATCCCTCACCAAGCGAATATGCGCATCATCAAGACTGCAGCTCGCGGGTTGAGAATGCCTATAGAGAAGTTCATTATCAACTTGAGCCGGTATGGTAATACTTCAACAGCATCCATCCCGATTGCCACTTGCGAAGCGCTGCAAAGTGGAAGGATTCAAGACGGTGATCACCTGGTTCTGGTTGGATTCGGCGGCGGTCTCACCTGGGGCGCTCTGACGCTCGAATGGGTCATCCCTGGACGCAAGATCTCACGCTCTGCGCGCAGACGCCGTACCATCCTCGTGCTCCTGGCACGTGTCAGGTCATTCATTCGACGCCTTAGACGCAAAATTGAGGGGTTGATATGGGGAACGTCTTCTAACGATCACATCTAGACGCTGCGTATACAGCGGAAAGAAATGCGACCTGAAGATTGGTAATGCCTCTTCAGGTCGTTTCTCGTTCTCTCAGGATGCTGTGATGCTTTGCGAGTACGGTGGTTAGTAGTTTATATCAATCAGATCCGGTTGTCTCCAAGAAAGTGTCAACCATTTCCTTCATGAAGGGCTCGGGGACTGCGCCAACTTGCTGGTGCACAACGTTTCCGTTAGCGATA
>CBDTTY010000043.1:0-15542 GCA_965363875.1 uncultured Anaerolineales bacterium | reverse complement strand
TTCTCCTGGACGGTGTGGATATCTACAATACCGATCTCGACCCGGTGGATATCCGCCAGCGAGTGGGTATGGTGTTCCAAAAACCAAACCCTTTCCCGCAATCAGTTTATGATAACGTCGCCTTTGGACCCCGAGTACTGGGTTTAACCCGAAATCGGGTTGAAGAAGAGGAGATTGTTGAAAGATCTCTAAGGCAGGCGGCGCTGTGGGATTTGATAAAAGATCGCCTTGATCTGGATGCGCTCGGCCTATCTTTGGGAGAACAGCAGCGGCTTTGTATCGCCAGAGTGCTTGCGGTAGGGCCCGAAGTTATTTTAATGGATGAACCCACCTCTGCATTAGACCCGATCGCCACGATGGAAATAGAGAACCTGATGGCTGAGTTGAGGGAGTTTTACACCATCGTGGTTGTAACGCATAACATGCAGCAAGCTGCAAGGGTGTCAGCGAAAACAGGACTATTCTGGCTCGGTGAATTGGTGGAATTTGATGATACCGAAAAGATCTTCACACGTCCAAAAGAGGAACGAACGGAAGCCTATGTCACCGGCCGGGTAGGGTGAGGTTCGAAGGGAGGTCGTGATGCCGAAGCGTACGAGAGCGAGATACGATCAAAATTACGCTGCGATCGAAGATGACATCTTGAAGATGGGATCGCTCGTCCAGGATGCTATCCGCGACTCAATTGAAAGTCTCAAGAAGCGAGATACGAATCTGGCACAAGAGGTGATCGACCACGATCTACGGATTAACGATCTTCGTTTTAAAATCGAAGAAGCTTGTCTGACTCTCATCGCGACGCAGCAGCCTACTGCCGGCGATCTTCGCGCAGTCGTAGCGGCAATGAATATTGTGGTGGACATGGAGCGCATGGCCGATCATGCATCCGGGATCGCGAAAACGGTGATCCGGATGGGCGATGAGCCTCTGCTTAAACCACTCATCGACCTGCCCAGGATGGCGGATATAGCGCGCGAAATGTTGAGTGATAGTTTGGACGCCTTTTATAAACGAGATGCGTCCGCGGCGAAAGCGATCGCGCCGCGCGATGAGGAAATGGACCTGCTCTATAAAGCTATCTTCGATGAATTGGTGGAGATCATGGCGCACAAACCGGACAGCGTAGAGAGAGCTACTTACCTGCTATGGTGCGCACATAACCTTGAGCGAATCGGCGACAGAGCGATCAACATCGTCGAGCGTGTGATTTTTATGACGACGGGCGATATGAGAGAGTTAACTTTCTAGAATTACCAAGAAAATCAGCGTAGAAGCCCCGATTAATAATCGTCTCCCATCCTAATATTGAGCGAGTGAGCAAACGGATTTCCACTCCTCGGCTCCGCCCAGAGCTAAACCTCTGGGCTCAGAACATAATTATGCTATGAGCCCAGCTGGGGCTGTTTCTAGCGTATCGAGATAAGGCACAAATGGGGCGACCGCCGGTTTCCCCCTGGCAAGGAAAGATGAAGTGACGTTTCAACATCTATAATCTCCCGCAGGTTCAAACCTGCGGGAGGAAGCAGAGTAGAGATGCAGCATGCTGCGTCTCTATAGAGAGGGCATAGGATGGGGCGGCTCCTATCGAGGAGCCTATTATTTGTAATATTGCTCACCAAAAATTCATTCGGCGGCAGGATAAAACTCCGTGAATCGAGTGATGATTGGCCTGATAGATGTGAGTATTCAAGCACTCGGGTTGAAAACTATCGTATAATTGTGTTATCAATCGAATAGATAGCCTTTGGGGCAGGGTGAGGGCTTGAAGCCCAATTCCCGATCGGCGGTACAGCCCGCAAGCGTTACACACGCATGATTCGGTGAGACTCCGAAGCCGACGGTATAGTCCGGATGGGAGAAGGCAACCCGCGGCGTCACAGCACGCCAAGTTGAATGTATTTGCCCCGAAGATCCAGGTCTTCGGGGTTTGAATATACTCATAAACGTGCCGTGGAAGCTCATCTCATGCCCCAAATCTTGGGGCTTCTTTATTTTTGGACGATGGAATCGAAGAAATCTGTACAAGGCCATCAAACCTCGAAAAAGGCAAGAGGATTACGTCATAATTGGCATTTATTGATGATCCCTATTGCCATAGGCTTTGCCTTGCTGCTCTGGGAATCAGCGAGTCGCTGGAGCGGTTTGCCGGCTTTCATCCTCCCATCGCCCGCAGCTGTATTCAATCGCACCGTGCGTGCTATCCAGGATGGAACTTTAATCCGCCATACGCTGGCGACGCTCATCGAAGTTCTTGGGGGATTAATTCTTGGCACGATCTCTGCCATTATCTTAGGCTACGGCCTGGCGAAATCGAGAACCGTTGAACGGTTTCTCTCCCCGTATATTGTTGCCTCACAATCCATTCCAATCGTCGCTATCGCACCGCTTCTTGTCATCTGGTTTGGTCCCGGACGGCTCTCAAAAATCATGATCAGCGCATTGATCGTCTTCTTCCCAATCTTGATAAATACCATCGTAGGGATTCGATCAGTCCCTGAGGATCTCCGCGACCTGATGCGATCCCTGCGGGCAACACGCTGGCAGGTTTTTAGCCGGCTTGAGGTGCCGGCGGCGATGCCCGTTTTGCTGGGGGGGTTGAAAGTTGGGGCAACGCTGTCCGTCATTGGTGCTGTGGTTGGTGAACTTGTGGGTGCAAATGAGGGTCTTGGATTTTTAATTAATATCGGTCGCGGGGTATACGACACGACACTGGTTTATACCGCCGTCATCGCGCTGGTCGCTTTAGCGATGACCTTGTTCAGCCTGGTGGTCCTGCTTGAGCGGCATCTTCTCGCCTGGCGGGATACAGGCGAACCAAAATTGTGAGGTTATCCATGAAAACTAAAATCTACATCCCCATAGCGTTGACGAGTGTGCTGTTGGTTATCAGCGCGGCTTGCGCTAACTCGCAGAGTCCACAAATACAGGCACCCAGCCTTGATCACGTCAATGTCACAATGGGTTACCGACCGGATATCCAGTTCTCACCGTTGTATGTGATGATCGAGGAAGGATTTGCGAAAGAGGAAGGGATCGAGATCGAAATTACGCATCTTCCGGAAACGGAGGCCGTTCAGCTTGTCGGTGTCGATGAACTTCAGTTTGCCATTGTCTCTGGCGAACAGGTCCTTCTAGCGCGCGCCCAGGGGCTTCCCGTCGTTTATGTCATGGCCTGGTGGCAGGATTACCCCGTCGCCGTTGCAGCCCCAACGGGTAGTAGAATTGAAACGCCTTCAGATTTGGAGGGGAAACGGATCGGCATCCCCGGTTTATATGGCGCTTCATATATCGGTTTCCGTGCGCTGCTCACTTCAGGAAACCTTTCAGAAGATGACGTGCAATTGGATGTGATTGGCTATACCCAGGTCGAGGCGCTAAGCCAGGGGATGGAAGATGCGGTTGTTGTTTACGCCAACAATGAGCCCATCCAATTGGCGAAGTTAGGCTTCCCCGTAGACGTGATCCGGGTTGCGGACTATGTTCATCTCGCTTCAAATGGGTTGATCACCAATGAGAAGACCTTGAGGGAGAACCCCGACTTGGTCCGGAGAATGATTGCAGCATTCAGTCAAGGTGTGGCCGCGACAATCGAGGATCCGGAACACGCGCTTGAGGTGTCCAAGCTGTACGTCGATGGTCTTGATGCAGCGGATCAATCGGTACAACTCGGAATTCTTGAGACCAGCATCGAGTTCTGGAAGAGTGAAAACTTGGGGCGCTCAGATAAAAGCGCCTGGGAAAACATGCAGCAGGTTCTCCTCGACATGGGTCTTTTAGAGGCGCCGTTGGATCTCGGACAGGCTTATACCAATGAGTATGTGGATTAGATGAAACCCACTCAAGATCTCCTGCGAGCAGACGATATATCCCTGACCTTCCCCAACGGGAACGGTGGTCTGCACGTATTGGATTCGATATCTCTCGAGGTCTCACCTGCTGAGTTCGTCTGCATTGTTGGACCTTCCGGATGTGGTAAAACTTCGCTGCTGCGTATCCTCGCGGGTTTGCTTGTGCCAAGCTCAGGTCAGGTGGTTTTTAGCGGTGAACGGCTGGCGAGACCTCAGCGGCGTATCGGATTTGTCTTCCAGCAGGCAAATCTAATGCCCTGGCGGACGGCACATAACAACATTTGTCTTCCGCTGGAGCTGGCGGGGTTAGCCAGAGAAGAAAAGCAGGAGAGATCCCGCTCACTGATAGAACTTATGGGGCTGCAGGGGTTTGAAGACATGTATCCGCGTGACCTCTCTGGAGGGATGGCTCAACGCGTAGCTATCGGCCGCGCCTTAGTTCACGAACCGGATGTGCTTCTTCTTGACGAACCTTTCGGTTCTCTCGATGCACTGACACGCGAGAGAATGGGGGAGGAACTCCTGCGAATATGGAAGGCTCATCGCGGTACGCTGCTCATGGTCACTCATTCGATCGCCGAAGCAGTGTTGCTTGCAGATCGCGTGATTGTTCTTAGCGAGCGGCCCGCGCGCGTGGTATTAAACCTTGAAATTCCGATCCCTCGACCTCGCTCGATTGACCTCACTTACACCGAGGAGTTTGGTTCCCTGGCGGCGCAAGTCCGGGGGGCGATCCGAGTAAACGTGGAATGAAGGATGTGGGGGCTTACCTCCGTGTCAGCCCCGAGAGAGGGTGAAAGTAGCATACGTGGGATGTCGGTCTGTTTTTTCGCTTAGCGCATAGATAAGCCATCGCTCCCGATTGGACGCTCAGGATCCAGCACACTGATCTTTCTAACTCAGATACAGCGCAGGGGCTGTCTAAAAGATCTTTAGACAGCCCCCGTTTTCGTCAATGGGGTTTTGGATGGTATCAATCTTTCGCTTCGGGGGTTACCTTTCGTACACGCCGCCGGATGATTATCCAACGGATCACCCAGAACGGGATCGATAGAAGTAGAAGCACTGGAAGTGCGTAAATCACGATCCAAATCGTCGCATTGGCGAGGAACTGTAAGGCTTTGATCAAGGCTTGCAGGGCTTCTTTTGCGGTTCCTTCTGGTTGCCATCGCCCGATTTGCAGGGGTTGGGATACGACGTCCGGTAGGAGTTCGACGCTGATTGCCGAGAGGCGAGCGGATTGTTCGAAATATTGCATACGACCTTTAATGATTTCGATCTCCTGTCTCACCTGACGCAGATTCTCGTAAACGCGCAGCACGTCTTCTGCCTTGGTCAGAGATCCCATTATCTCGCGCAGATCTCCCTCGGCTGCTTCAAGGTTGCGCAGTTGAGATTCCAGGTCTGTGTACTCCTGGGTGACATCCTGTCCGCTGATATTCTCGGAGCGGACTTCGACTGTGCCTTCCTTGATTTTATCAAGCGCTTCATTCAATCGCTCCGCAGGGACGCGAATCGTGGTTGAAGCGTACGTTGCGCTTAAGCCATCCCCGTATGTTGATTGATAGACGTTGAGCGAAACGACATAGCCGCCCATTTGTTCGGCAAGCTGGTTAATCGCTGCTGCAGATGCGGATGGGTCTTCTACGACGATGACGAGATTGGCGTTGCGAATTACAAGCCGCTCAATTGCTGCGGGTTGGTGCGCTATGTTAGCGTCGAATTCTCCCCCATAGGAATCTTCCATCTCGACGGAGCTTTCGACCGCTGCACGTTCGAGGGTAATTCCATCATAGGCGGGAGCTTGTGCCAAGCTTCTGGCGCCGCAGGCAGCCAGGGAAACCCCTAGCAACCCAAGGACGATGAACAAGTATCTTTTCTTCATGGTGAATTCCTCCCATTATTGGTGCAGAATTGTGTCAACTCTAAGACGTAGAGAGGAGCTTTGGGGTTCCCGGTTACCAGCCTGCGTCCAAGCGAATGGATTGACGCTCTGGTAAACCAGCTTTGAGGATGCGAGATTGCACGGCTTTTATGTTATAGACGCTTCGTCTCATCTCCCAGGTCATATTATCTGTGTCCAGAATAGCGTAGGATGCGCGAGGATCTCCGTCTCGGGGTTGGCCAACTGAGCCAGGGTTAAGGATCATCTTTGGCGAAAGAGCCATGATCTCTCCCCAGGGGATTGGACGCACCATGGCGAATGAATCATCAAAAGGCCTGTGGAAGATCAACGGCAAGTGGGAATGACCAACGATTGCGTAGTCCTTTTCAAGCTCGTCAAAGTTGCGGTCGGCCGATGTTGGATCGAGGATGTACTCCCAGACCGGTTGGTTGGGACTGCCGTGGGCGAGTGTAAACTCTTCTACCTGAATCTTGCTGGGGAGGGTCTGTAGGAATACCGTACTCTCATCCTTTAACTCTCTTTGTGTCCAAGCGACAACTTCCCCCGCGTCTCGATTGAAACGTGAAAGCGGTATCTCGCCGATAGCAGCTTTGTCATGATTGCCGATCAGACAGAGAAGTTCCGGAAGTCTCTGCACTCGTTCGATGCACTCGTTGGGATCAGGGCCATAACCAACCAGGTCGCCCAGGCACCAAACGGCGTCATAGGGAGGTGCATCGTCGATGATTGCGTCTAACGCGGTGATGTTTGCGTGGATGTCAGAAATTATGAGAACGCGCATGCATGTGATGGTAGCATGGAGAGAGAATGAAGGGAAGAGTAGAATGTCCTTGAAACCGTGCTTGTTGGGTCGTATTCGCTAGCGTATAATCGCGAACTTAAGATGCCAATTCTAGAAGGGCAAAGTCTCGATTTCCAAAGTCATAGCCCGGAACAAACGATTCGGATTGGGGTTCGTCTTGGTGAATTGTTGGAACTATCCGATTTGATTTGTTTGGCTGGAGATTTGGGTTCCGGTAAAACAACGCTCGCACAAGGGATAGCGCGGGGCTGGGGATCTCTCGATGTTGTCACAAGCCCTTCCTTTATTCTCGTAAACCAATACCGGCGCGCGGACCAGCAGATTCTTTATCATGTGGATGCCTTCCGCATGGCCGGCGTCGACGATGCCTACATAATTGGATTGCATGAACTCATCGAGGATAAGGCTCCCATCCTGTTGGAATGGCCTGAGCGGATTGCAGAAATGCTGCCGCCCGAGCGATTGTGGATCACACTACGCTGGGTGGATGAGCTTCACCGCGGTATGCAAGTCACTGCCCACGGCTTACGTTATGAGCGGAAGCTGGACCAGTTCCGACGATCGGCTTTTGGGGGCTGATTATGCTGTTAGCGATTGATACTTCCACGAAAATGATGGGCATCGCTCTCCATGGAGGAGACCGGGTTATAGCCGAGTGCGTTTGGGAGGGTGAGGGGCATCATACCGTCGAACTCGCCCCTGAAATTGCGCTCATCATGCGCAGAGTTGGAGAGCCGATATCATCTATCGAAGCCATTGGCGTGGCGATTGGCCCGGGATCCTTTACGGGATTGCGGATCGGTCTGGCACTTGCGAAAGGGCTATCTCTTGCACGCGGTCTGCCCACGGTCGGTATCTCAACGTTGGACATTCTAGCTCTCGCTCAACCGAAGCGAACGGAGCCGATGTTTGTCGCTGTGAGGGCGGGGCGCAAGCGAATCGCGGGTTTGTGGTACAAATGGACCCGTGGGGGTTGGAAGCCGCAGGGTGAGCCAGATGTTCTCACCTGGGAGGACCTCAAAGGATCATTGGAGGAGAAAGCTTACATCTGTGCAGATATGGACAGCCGGACGCGGGCGTTGTTGCGCGGTATGCCTGGCGTAGAGCTAGCCCCTCCTGTGCAGTGCGTCCGTCGACCAGGATTTCTAGCCGAGCTAGCTTGGAAGCGGCTTAAATCCAGTAAGAAGGGGTCGGTGGGCGGGCTCTCTCCAATCTATCTGAAGCCGGTATGATGGATATCACTCAGGTATTTGAGCGTATCAGCATTCACATGCGCCCCATGTGTTTATTGGATGTGGAACGAGTCGTTCAGATCGATAGACTTTCATTCTCACTCCCATGGTCAGAGAGAACTTACCGCCTTGAGTTAACCGAGAACTCGGCCGCGCATCTATTCGTCGCCGAATTGGAAGATCAACTCAAACAGCCTATCGTAGGGTATGTTGGTTTCTGGTTCCTTGTAGATGAGGCACATATAAGCACACTCGCTGTGCACCCGGAGTACAGGGACCAGGGAATTGGACGCAGGTTATTAGAAGAAGCTTTATTAGAAGCTTTGCGACTTGGGGCTGATCTCGTCACACTCGAGGTCCGGGAGTCAAATGAAAGGCCGATTGATCTGTATGAGAAATTCGGTTTTCAGGTCAAAGCGCGGAAGGCGCGGTATTATCGGGACAATCACGAGGATGCGCTGTTGATGGTCCTCAATGATTTGCCAGGATGGCGGGAAAAGAATCTGGAGGGATAGAGTGGGAGCGGTAGAAAAACTAAAAGAAATTGCGCAGGAAATTGAGGTCTGTACTGATTGCACACTCCATGCCTCACGAAAGAAATCAGTGCCGGGTGAAGGACCAGCTGATTCTGATTTGATGTTTATCGGTGAGGGACCGGGATTTCACGAGAACGAACAAGGAAAACCTTTTGTGGGAGCTGCGGGTCGGTTTCTTGAGGATTTGCTTGCCAGCATTGATCTTAAGCGGGAGGATGTGTTTATTGGCAATGTTGTAAAATGCCGACCACCCGGCAACCGCGATCCTCAGCCGGAAGAGATCGAAGCATGTGGTAAATACCTCGAACGTCAGATCGAGGCTATCAACCCTAAGGTGATTGTCACTCTTGGGCGATTCTCGATGGCTGGATACTTCCCAGATACTCGTATTAGCAAGATCCATGGACAGGCGAAGGAGATCGATGGAAGATTGATCGTCCCGATGTATCATCCTGCAGCGGCATTACATCAGCCGTCCCTCAGAAAAGTTATCGAGGCGGATTTTTCTATGCTTCCCACACTCATCAAAAAAGAGGCTTCCACCTCCCAGCCGGATCAGCCGACTCCTGTGGATCCTGAGCAGCTCGAACTTTTTTGATTTTGCCGCTATTTTGGAGACAGCAGGTTCCGCCTGCGCCCCGAGGCTGATCATCGGATCTCCAAAGACTTTAATGTAAGAACTCAATCTGGAGTTTAATGCCGATATGTCGAAAAAAGAGTCAATATTGCCGCCCGCTGCGCTGAAACTTATCGAGCGTTTCAAACAAGGAGAAGCCACGATAGGTGTTGTCGGCCTGGGTTATGTTGGACTTCCACTTGCCGTCGTCTTGGGGGAGGCCGGTTATCAAGTCATTGGTCTTGATGTCGATCCCGCAAAAATAGACCTGCTGCGTGATGGAAAAAGCTACATCGAAGACATTGGCGATGAAGTTTTGTCTCGGCTTGTGGACGATGGACGCTTGAAGTTTACGACTAAGTACGCAGACTTGGCTGAGGTTGATGGTGTGAGCATCTGCGTACCTACGCCATTGAGGAAAACAGGAGACCCTGACCTGTCCTACATAATCTCAGTCTCGAAAGCCCTGCGCGAAGTCCTCCACGCCGGGATGTTGATCATCCTTGAATCCACCACCTATCCGGGGACGACGCGTGAACTCGTCCAGCCGGAGATGGAATCCACGGGTTTAAAAGTGGGTGAGGATCTCTTTCTAGCCTTCTCACCAGAGCGAGTCGACCCGGGCCGATCGGATTGGACAACTGTAAACACACCGAAGGTGATCGGTGGGATTACCCCGGCGTGCACTGAAGTCGCAGCGGCGATGTATGGCCAGGCGATGAAAACTATTGTTCCTGTCGCATCGACAGAAACTGCTGAGATGACGAAGCTGCTCGAAAACACATTCCGGGCGGTCAATATTGGGCTGGTCAATGAAATGGCGTTGATGTGTGATCGTCTGGGCATGGATGTTTGGGAGGTTATCGAAGCCGCAGGGACGAAACCCTTTGGTTTCATGAAGTTCACTCCCGGGCCCGGGCTTGGAGGTCATTGCATCCCAATTGATCCGCTCTACCTCTCCTGGAAATTAAAGAGCGTAAAGTACAACGCTCGTTTCATCGAGTTGGCCAGCGAGATCAATACGAACATGCCCCGCTATGTCGTCCAGCGGGTTCAAGATGCCATGAATTTGATCGGAAAATCAATCCAGGGCTCGAAAATTCTCGTGTTAGGTGTGGCCTACAAGAAGGATGTGTCTGACGTCCGCGAGTCGCCTGCACTGGATGTCATTGGGCTGCTTCTGGATAAAGGTGCACAGGTGGAATACCATGATCCTTATGTGCCTTTGACCGAAGGCGAGGGCTGGAGTTTAGAATCCAGCAGCGATGCTTTAGGTGCGGTGAAGCAGGCAGATTGTGTCGTTCTTGTCACCGACCATTCTGATTTCGATTACCAGGGGATCGCCAATGCCGCCAAGTTCATCTTTGATACTCGCAACGCGTTCCGGTACCGTGGGATCGAATCGCCGAAGATTATGAGGCTCTAATGGCGCGTTATCTCCTTACAGGTGCAGCCGGTTTTATCGGCGCTCGAGTTGCCAGACATCTGCTGGATTCGGAGTCTATCGTCGTTGGCATCGATAATATCAACGACTCCTACGATCCACGCCTTAAAGAGTGGAGGCTTGAACAGTTCCGGGATGATGATCGCTTCACTTTAAAACGAATCAATATCGCCAACCGAGATGAACTTGAGAGTGCACTTGGTGATGAACCCTATGATGGCGTGATCAACCTCGCCGCCCGAGCTGGAGTTCGCCAGAGCGTAAGCGATCCATGGGTTTATTATGAGACGAATGTCATCGGGGCTTTGAACCTGCTCGATGCCTGCCGCGATCGGTCCATTCCTAAACTTGTTCAGGCTTCGACGTCAAGCTTGTACGGGCTGCACAACCCCAGGCCGTATAACGAGGACGCTGACACCAGCCAGCCACTTTCTCCCTATGCTGCCTCGAAAGGCGCAGCGGAGATGCTCTGTCATAGCTATCACCACCTGCACGAGATGGATATCACCATCCTGCGCTACTTCACGGTCTTCGGACCCGCGGGACGTCCTGACATGAGTGTTTTCCGGTTTATCCAATGGATTGCTGAAGGGCGGCCTCTGGTCTTGTATGGTGATGGTCTTCAGGAGCGCGATTTTACATTCGTCGATGATATTGCCCGGGGGACAGTGGCTGCTCTACGTCCGTTAGGTTTTGAGGTGGTTAACCTGGGGGGAGACCGCCCGGTAAAAATGATGGACGTGATATCTATGATTGAAGAGCGTCTCGGCAAGAGCGCTGACATCGATCAAAGGGAAACTGCACCTGCGGATATGCCCTCAACATGGGCTGATATTCACAAGGCGCAGAGGCTTCTCGACTGGCGCCCCGAGGTTACACTGGAGGCAGGCTTGGAAGCTTCAATCTCGTGGTATCTCCAGGAGCGGGATTGGGCGGAATCCATCCCAACCACTGACTAGATGAACTTGCTCCGTTCGTTGTATCGCCTCGGCTCTGCTTCTCTGAAGCGATTTCTTTCCCATCCACTATTCCAGCGTGTGATCCGTAACACGGGATACCTTTTCAGCGCGCAGACGATCGCCGCGGGTCTGAGTATGGGTCAGGGCATCCTGACGGCGAGGATGCTAGGTGTTGAGGGGGCGGGTCTGGTTGGGATCATCACACAGTTCTCTAGCAATATATACCGGCTAATCTCTTTCCGCATGAGTGAACTTGTAGTCAGTTTTGTGGGGGAGTTCAGTGCAAAAGAGCAGGGTGCACAGGCTGCAGCTGTATTTAAGGCAGCGGCATTTATTGAGTTGGTCGGGTCAATTGTCGCCTATGGGCTTGTGGTTCTGCTCTCCCCGCTGGCGGCGCGTCTCTTCGCCCACAATCCTGACCTCGCCCCCCTATTCGCTCTTTATGGGTTCTACGTTTTAGCGAGTTTATTCTCTGAGAGTGCTATCGGCTTGCTCCAGTACTTCAATCGCTTTGGTGTGATTGCCTACGCGACGATCGGGCAAAGCATATTAACGATTTTACTCATCGTTGTAGCTTTCGTCCGCGAGGGCGATCTAAGGGATATTGTCATCGCCTATCTGGTCGGAAAAGTGGTGTGGGGCCTATTTATTTCACTGGCTGGACTCTTGCAGGCGCATAAAGTGTGGGGTCGGGGATGGTGGCGAGCGCCTTTGTCGCTATTAGCTCCGCGCCGTGCAGAACTGGTGCGCTTTGGCATTAGCACGAATCTCTCCGGGACGATTAAATTAATCTCAAGAGATAGCGAGATGCTCTGGCTGGCTTACTTTAGTACACCATTGCAGGTGGGTTACTACAAGATTGCCAAGGCAATCATGAATATCCTGATGACCCCCGTTACTCCGTTGATCAGTACGACTTACAGGGAGGTAGCGAGAGAGGTTGCAAGCCGTCACTGGGAGAATGTCCGCTACTTATTGCGCAGCGGGACTATTCTCGCCGCCGCCTGGACTTTACCTGCCAGTCTTGGGCTTGTGCTCTTTGGACCTTGGGTAGTCGGTTTATACGGACCGGATTTCCTTCCCACGTCCTATATCAATATTCTCATCCTTCTCGTCGGTGTGATAGCCGTCAATATTTTTTATTGGAACCAGCTTGTCCTACTGCCTCTTGGTCTTCCCGATTACCCAGCTAAAGTCCATTTCGTATTCGCAATTGGCAAAGTCATTGGAACGATACTGCTTGTCCCTGTAATGGGCGCCAATGGTATGGCGGCTTTATTCAGTGCTTACATCTTCATCACAACTGCAGTTCTTGTTTGGAAAACTCTGCGAGAACTCCAGCGAGTTTCGATCGAACCAGCGCAGGCTTAAGGCGGTTGATTTAATATGCGAATCGCACTTATCTCCGCTTCACGGGTCCCGTCGCGCACGGCCAATTCAATTGAGCTAATGAAGGTATGCCAGGCTTTCGTTGACCTGGGTCATGATATTCATCTCTGGCTCCCGGGGCCTGAGACAAAGATAGTCTGGGCGGAACTTAAAGAGTTATATGGCATTCGAGATTCATTCCCGATTTCCAGGTTAACCAGTTTCCGAGTTTTTCGGCGGTATGATTTTTCCCTTCGAGCTGTCTTGAAGGCGCGGGCGTGGAATCCATCGCTATTCTATGTGTGGCCTCTTCAGGCGGCGGCGATTGCTTCATCGTTGGGGTTGCCGACTGCATTGGAGGTTCATGATCGCCCGCAAGGTCGTCTGGGTCCGATCCTGTTTCGCAGGTTCCTTGAGGGTAGAGGAGCGACTAGGGTCCTGCCGATCACAGAGGCGATGCGTGAGTGGTTAAGTGATGCCTATCAAGTTGATCTTGAGCCGCCCTTCGCTCTTGTCGCACCAATGGGAATGGACCTGGCGCAATATCACAATCTCCCTGATCCGGAAAATGCGAGAGAAAAATTAGGTCTTAATAAGGGTTTCACAGCCGGTTATGCCGGGCATCTCTATGCTGGGCGGGGGATTGATATGTTAATGGATCTGGCCTGGCGCAACCCAGATGTCCACTTCTTATGGGCTGGTGGTGAACCCGAAGCGGTTGAGTTCTGGCGCAGCCGGCTGCAGAAAGCTGGCTTGCAGAACGTCAAGCTCTTTGGTTTTGTTCCCAACGAGCGGTTGCCGTATGTTCAAGCGGCTTGTGATGTACTGCTGATGCCCTACGAGCGTAAGATCTCCGTCAGCAGCGGGGGAGATACGGCGCAATTTGCCAGCCCGATGAAGCAGTTTGAGTATCTTGCATCGGGAAGGGCGATCCTCGCCAGTGATTTACCGGTTTTTCGTGAGGTCCTGAATGAGGGGAACGCGATTTTGCTCCCTCCCAATGATGTAGCGGCGTGGGACCAAGCGCTGAATCAATTGATAGCGGATGATAGCCGCCGGAACTCACTCGCGGAGAGAGCGCGCAAAGACGCCGCTCAATATGATTGGCGTGACCGCGCCAGAAGGCTGTTGGATGGTTTGGAAAAAAACGATGCTGCATGATCTTGGCGCACGTTTAGGAACGTATGTACGGAAGCGGGAATTCCTATGGCCAGGAACTCTTCTGCTGCTAGGGGTGCTGTTGCGCGCCTGGCTGTGGTTCAGTTATGAACCGATATCCTATGGCGATACAGGATCCTACATGCGTCTGGGAGAAGCCCTCAAAGATCTATCCTTCAGCGGTTATGACGGCACACGCGTTCCTGGTTACCCGGCCTTTCTGGCGCTGCTCGACTTGCAGCCCGATCGAGTGTGGTTCGTGCAGATGCTCTTGGGGCTGACGATATCGATGCTTCTGTACTGGATTACCTGGCGGACGACGAACAGTATGGTGCTCGCTTTTGTCGTTGGCGCTCTCTACAATCTTATCCCCGGGCAATTCCTCTTTGAAGCCAATCTCCTGACGGAAACGCTTACGACGTTCTTTGTCGTTTTAAGTCTTTGCCTGTTCGTTTGTTTCACCCGTGTTAGAAGTCTTACTTGGGGATATGGCCTCGTACTATTACTGGGGGTAGCCGTCAGCGCGGTGGGCTTAATCCGTCCTTTGTTTTTTCCATTGACATTGTGGTTCCTTCCCTTCGTCTGGTTTTCAGCAAACGGGGATTGGAAAAAAAAGCTGCTGTTCGTGGCATTGTATTCCCTCGGACCGTTAATCCTGCAGGGCAGCTGGTTGGTCTACATGAAACAGCATTATCACGTAATCTCGCCCACAGCAATGGCGGGTTACAGTCTCGTGCAGCATACGGGGGAGTACTTCGATTACCTTCCCGATGAGTACGCATCTATTCGCGACACCTATATCCGCTTCCGGGATGCGCAGATCGCAGCGCGCGGGGTGCAGACGAACGCCATTTGGGAAGCGATCCCGGAGATCTCGAAGGCCTCAGGGTTAGGTTTCTATGATCTAGCGCGCGAGATGCAGCGGCTCTCCTGGTGGTTGATTCGGCATCATCCCGATCTGTATTTAAAGAACGTCATCGCCGGCTGGATCTCCTTCTGGAAAGCGCCCGTCTATTGGCGTCCAGAAGCGGTACAATCGGTATTTGCAGGGGGAATCTTGACTGGGATGGCGATTGTTGGAAGAGGAATCTCCCTGCTGGCGAATTTCCTGTTCCTCGTTTTCAGTGTATTGGTTGCCGCAAGCGCCAGGTGGCGCCGAAGATTGCAGTTCGATTTAATTTCTATGGCGGTGGGTGGGATGATCTGGATGATTTCCATCCTGCAAACGCTCCTCGATCATGGCGACAACCCGCGTTTTCTTGTACCTTTGCAGGTACTGGTACTTTACCTGGTTGTCCGCAGTCTCTGGTTTTGGAGCAAGGGAAGAGTCGACCTGGAGGTCATTGATCGGTGAAACGAATTGGGATTGCCCTGGCGTGGATCCTCCCGACGCTGGCCGCTTGCGCCATATTGGCCTGTTCTGATCTCGTTGGTTTCACCCTCCAAGGATGGTTGGCTTATTCACTATTAATGAGCATCTCTCTGCTCATTATTTATTTCATTTGGAAGTTTTATCAACAAGAAGGCGCGGGTAAAGCCCTGCTTGTCGCTGCCCTGGTCGCCCTGGGGTTGCGAGTTCTCGTGGGGATCGTGCTCTATCGTGGTTTGCCAGTCTGGGGTTATGACGAGAAACCACAAAGGGCTGGTTATGTGTTCTGGGATTCTTACAAACG
>CBDTTY010000042.1:0-15688 GCA_965363875.1 uncultured Anaerolineales bacterium | reverse complement strand
CCCTACGTTCATGTGCGGCTTCGTCCGCTCAAATTTCTCCTTCGCCATGATCTTTCCCGCTCCTTAATAAAATAATAACTGGATCAATTTCTTCAGGGTCCTCAGCGGACTCCTACTAAAAGCCGATCGGTGACCTCTTCGGCCACCTTGGCGTAATGATCAAACTCCATTGTGAATACGCCCCTGCCTTGTGTGAGGGAACGTAAGATGGTTGCATAACCGAACATCTCGCCAAGCGGAACCATGGCCGTGATGGCTTGAACTCCACCGGGACGAAGCTCAATTCCCTCAATTTCAGCTCGCCTCGAGGAGAGATCTCCGGTGATATCGCCCACATGTGCCTCTGGGATAACTACCTCAGACAGCATAACAGGCTCAAGCAGTACCGGATCGGCACGTTGAACCCCTTCCTTGAAAGCCATAGACCCTGCCATCTTGAAGGCCATGTCACTCGAATCCACTTCGTGAAATGAGCCATCCAGAAGCGTCACCTTGACGTCAATCAAAGGATATCCAGCGAGGACGCCCCCCTCTGCTGCCTCGCGCACACCTTTCTCAACTGCTGGAATATATTCTCGGGGAATCACACCCCCCCTGGTTTTATCTTCGAAAACAATGTCAGAACCTGGATCGGCTGGTTCTATCGCCAGAACAACATGGCCGAATTGTCCGCGGCCACCTGTTTGTTTTACATACCGATATTCAACCTCGGATACTTTCCGTTGGATAGATTCACGATACGCTACACGCGGGCGCCCGATTTTTGCTTGAACATTAAATTCGCGTTTCATGCGGTCGACGAGGACTTCTAGATGCAGCTCCCCCATGCCCCAAATCAAGGTCTGACCCGTATTCTCATCCGCACCTACGCGGAAAGTTGGATCCTCTTCCGACAGCTTGTGCAGCGCTTCCGATAACCGGTCCTGGTCAGCAAGCGTCTTCGGCTCGATGGCGACAAAGATGACCGGATCTGGAAAAGTAATCGTCTCAAGCAGGATCTGGTTAGCGGCATCACATAACGTATCGCCGGTAAACGTATTCTTCATCCCTAGAACTGCGCCAATATCACCCGCAGCGACTTCTTCAATATCCTCCCGGCGGTCGGCGTACATCCTCAGTAACCGGCCGACGCGTTCCTTTTTGCCAGCCGAGCTGTTGTAGACCGTCGACCCCTTCTTAATCTTTCCGGAGTACACACGGAAATAAGCCAGTCGTCCAACATAGGGATCCGTTACAATCTTGAAAACCAACGCACTGAGTGGTTCTTCATCATCCGGTGGATGGGATATTTCTTCCTCTGTCCCCGGTTTAACTCCCACAACATCAGGGATATCCACTGGCGATGGGAGGTAATCCACAATCGCGTCGAGCAGCGACTGGATACCTTTATTCTTCAATGCAGAGCCACAAAATACAGGGGTTGCTTTGCTCTCCAGCACAGCCTGTCGTAGAGCCGTCTTCAATTCATCCGTGCTTATTTCCCCACCTTCGATGAATTTATCTGTAAGCGATTCGCTGGTTTCGGCGATTTGCTCAATCATCGCCTGGCGGCGTGAGGCAACCTCTTGTTTAAGTTCATCGGGAACATCAGATATATCTCGAGATGCGCCCGATTCGTCCGTCCAAAGGATGAGCGATTCTTCAATCAGATCGACCACACCCTTGAATTTCGCTTCCTCCCCAACCGGCATTTGCACAGCGATCGGATTGGCAGCGAGGCGCTCGCGGATCATCTCGATTGTGCGTTCAAAGGACGCTCCAACACGGTCCATTTTGTTGACGAAGCAAATCCGCGGCACCCGGTATAAATCCGCCTGCCGCCAAACAGTCTCGGACTGCGGTTCGACTCCCTGGACAGCGTCGAATACCACAACGCCGCCGTCAAGCACGCGCAATGATCGCTGCACTTCCGCAGTGAAGTCGATATGTCCTGGCGTGTCGATGAGATTAATCACGTAATCCCGCCAATGGGCTGTTACAGCCGCGGAGACAATCGTGATACCCCTCTCTCGTTCCTGCTCCATCCAATCGGTTACGGTAGTCCCGTCATCAACCGAACCAAGACGATGCGTCCGACCGGTATAGAACAGGACCCGTTCGGTCGTCGTCGTCTTTCCGGCATCGATATGGGCGATGATGCCAATATTTCGGTAGCGTTCTAACGGATATTCGCGTGTCATGATTTACTGTGATCCAGGATCTTCCTAGATCTTGTCCTCACTTACCAACGGTAATGGGCAAAAGCACGATTCGCCTCTGCCATTCGGTGTGTGTCTTCGCGCTTCTTGATCGCCGCACCAGTTCTACTCGCGGCATCCATCAATTCCCCAGCGAGCTTCTCGGCCATCGTTTTGCCGGGACGTGCTGTGGCTGCCCCAAGGATCCATCGCATCGCTAACGCTGTGCGTCGCGATGGTCTAACTTCCACAGGGACTTGATATGTTGCGCCACCTACTCGACGAGGTTTAACCTCAAGCGTTGGCGTGGCGTTTTGAATTGCTTCCTCGAAAACCTCAAGTGCCGGACGTTTAGTACGCTCCTCTATAAGATCAAGGGCATCATATAGTATCCGTATGCTGATACTCTTCTTCCCCTTCTTCATTAACCGGTTAATCATCCCGGTAACAAGCGTGCTGTTGTAACGAACGTCAGGTTCAATTTTCCGTTTCTCTGGTTTCGAACGTCTCATCGCTTTCCCTGTGCGCTTTCCTTAATTTTGAAATCGGCCGTCGAATAATCTATGACCAATCTGCTAAGAGCTTATTCGCTCGGTTTCTTCCCACCGTACTTCGAACGTCCCCGCCTGCGATCCTCAACGCCAACACTGTCAAGGGTGCCGCGTACAATGTGATAACGCACACCTGGCAGATCTTTCACCCTGCCTCCGCGCACGAGTACAACGGAGTGTTCCTGAAGTGAATGACCTTCGCCGGGGATATAAGCGGACACCTCAATGCCATTCGTGAGACGCACCCTTGCTACCTTCCGCAACGCGGAGTTGGGTTTTTTCGGAGTTTGTGTTTTAACCTGTGTACAAACGCCGCGTTTCTGTGGAGCGCCCTTCGGAAGCATGATGCGCCGCTGCTTAGTCGAATTATAGATATACTGCAGCGCCGGCGCCTTGCTCTTCGAACGCTTCTCTTTACGTCCCTTTCGGACCAATTGATTTATCGTTGGCACAGTCCGCCTCCAGACAATGATGGGGCGAGATGCCCCAGCTCACTTGCCAGTAAGGGAGGCCATCGGACGTGCGCGATGGCCTCGCCTGATAACTCCTGTATTCAATTCAGGCAGTGTTCAAACCATCTGCCTGTGTCTAAAATCAATGACCAAGAATTTTACCATGCGCTCAAAAGAGCGTCAAGGAATGAGACTAAGCGTAACCCCGGTTATTTGTCGCTAGAATTTCGGGTTCATATCCAGCAACCCAAGACCCAGGCGGGGTGGTCGCGAACGCTCATCCTCTTTACCAAAACGGATCATCTCACCTTCGTCAGTGATTGCCTCAACAGATAGACCAAGGCTTTGCAGTTCTTTTACCAGGACACGGAACGAAGCAGGGATGCCAGGTTCGTTTACATGCTCACCCTTGACGATGGCTTCGTAGGTCTTCACCCGACCCTGGACATCATCGGATTTGATCGTCAGCATCTCTTGGAGCGTATGCGCTGCACCGTAGGCCTCGAGTGCCCAGACTTCCATTTCCCCGAAGCGCTGCCCACCAAATTGCGCCTTTCCACCCAGAGGTTGCTGTGTGACCAGAGAGTAAGGTCCTGTGGAGCGAGCGTGAACTTTATCCTCCACCAAGTGGTGGAGCTTCATCATAAGAACCTTCCCCACCGTAACCGGTTGATCATAAGGGATTCCTGTTTTGCCATCACGGAGTATCTGCTTGCCCAGGATGGGCACAGGATCGCCTGTTTCTAGCATCAGTTCGTCTGCGAAAGTCCGCAGAGATTCCAGATTTTTGATATTCCCCGTTTTCCGATCTAGCGATTCAGCCCAGAGGCGCAGGCATGCTTCTATCGCCGACTGATCATAAGGGGAATGCTTTCTGGCTGGAATATCACTATCCTCGAACACTAATAGATCATCTGGGTTGTAGCCGTTATCTCGCAGCCATTCGCGCAGTGCTGCTCGACGGGCGTAACGGATGTCGGTTGCCAGCAAATCCAGTTCGTAGCCTTTTCCTCCAAGCCAATTCTCGAGGTATAGGCGCCTAATTTCATCGTCGTCCTCAAACACATCTTCCTCGTAATTGCCCGTTTCTTTCACCCACTCCCAGCCGCTATCTGCAATTACCTGCCAGGCGTGGTCCATCATCCAAGCACGAGCTAATTCCGCCTCGATCTCCTCCTCATTCGCACCATCGAATGCAGGCGTTACCGCCCGGAAACCCAGACGATCGGCTGCCCAACCAAGGTGCGCCTCAAGAATCTGACCGATATTCATCCGCCCCGGTACGCCGAGTGGGTTCAGAATCAGATCCACAGGTGTACCATCACTTAAATAAGGCATGTCGGCTACGGGAACCACTTTGGAGATGACACCCTTGTTGCCATGCCGGCCCGCCATCTTGTCGCCCTCTGTTGCCTTACGCTTTTGGGCGACAGAGACACGCACCATTTTCTCGACACCGGCCGGGAGATCTCGGTGTTCTTCTCGTGTGAACACCTTCACATCAACAACTTTTCCCCTCTCGCCATGAGGAATGCGCAAAGAAGTATCCTTCACCTCACGCGCCTTCTCTCCAAAAATGGCCCGAAGGAGTTTTTCCTCCGGCGTTAGTTCCTTCTCGCCTTTGGGAGTGATCTTGCCGACAAGGATGTCGTTCGGTCCCACTTCTGCTCCAACGCGGATGATGCCGTCATCATTAAGATCGCGGAGAGCGTCATCGCCCACATTGGGGATGTCGTAGGTTATCTCTTCAGGTCCGAGTTTGGTATCTCTCGCTTCCACCTCATGTTTTTCAATGTGGACAGAAGTGTAAAGGTCCTCTTGAACAAGCCGTTCAGAAATTAGAATCGCATCCTCAAAGTCCCCGCCCTCCCAGGACATGAATGCGGTCAAGACATTTTGACCCAGGGCGAGTTCGCCGTTCGCGGTGGAGGAGGAGTCTGCTATTGCATCCCCCTTCTGCACTCGTTGACCCTTAGAAATGGCGGGACGCTGATCGATGCATGTACTCTGATTCGAGCGGTTGTATTTACGAAGTTTGTAAGTCTGCCGGTTACGACCTGAGCGGATGATAATCTGATTCCCGGTTACAGACTCGACCTCTCCATCCACTTCGGTCACGATGACCTGACCCGAATCTATCGCCGCGTAGCGCTCCATTCCCGTCGAAACAAGAGGCGTCTCTGGTCGAATGAGCGGAACAGCCTGAGTCATCATGTTCGAACCCATGAGCGCTCGGTTCGCATCATCATGCTCGAGGAAAGGGATGAGCGACGCGCTCACGCCAACGATCTGTCGGGGGGCTACGTCCATATAATCGATATTAGCAGAAGTGAAGAATTGGAAATCACCGTGTGTCCGGCATGATACTCGGGGTCTAACGAATTCAAAGGAGGCGTTCAGGGGTGCATTTGCCTGTGCTATGACGAATTCATCCTCATCGTACGCCGAGAGGTAATCGATCTCCTCGGAGACAAACGGCACAATCGGAATCAAGCCATCAAATTTTTCCAGTTTCTTGACAATGCTCTCGGTGATCTCTTCGCCATCTGTTACAACAGGTTTTCTTCCTCGCGGCAATGTCAAGTCGCCTCGAGCTTTGCGGCCAACAAGGCGCGGGTCCGCCGCTTTGAGCTCAGGCAAGACCTTACGATAGGGAGTCTCAATGAATCCATAGCTGTTGACGCGGGCGTAGGATGCCAAACGCCCAATGAGACCGATATTCGGGCCTTCCGGCGTTTCAATTGGACATATGCGGCCATAGTGAGAATGGTGAACATCGCGCACATCGAAACCCGCTCGCTCCCGACGCAAGCCACCGGGGCCTAACGCAGAAAGCGTTCGTTTATGGCGCAGCTCTGCCAACGGGTTTGTCTGATCCATGAATTGGGAAAGCTGGCTCGATCCAAAGAACTCGCGTATCGCTGCGACGACAGGTCTAATATTTATCAACGAGATTGGTGAGATATTGTCTTGGTCGCGAATCGACATACGCTCCAGGATGACTCGCTCCATACGGCGCAGGCCTACACGCAGCTTGCCCTGAATGAGTTCGCCAACGGTCTTCACCCGGCGATTGCCGAGGTGATCGATATCATCCGGTTGTTTCACCCCGTTATTAATGAGGATGAGACGCTCGATGAGACGCACCATGTCCCAGGTCGTCACTCGACGATGATCAAGGGGTACGGTTTTATCAAGATCTAATTTCTGATTTAATTTGTATCGCCCCACACGCTCCAGGTCGTAACGGCGCTGGTCGAAAAGCTGCTCCATCATGTACTCGCGGGCATTGTCCAGCGTTGCCGGATCGCCTGGGCGCATTCTGCGGTAAAACTCAATTAGGGCTTCTTCAGCTACAGTGCGCTTTTTCGTAATTTCCCAGGTGGGTTCCTGTCGAATCGTCGTTGCGATAAAAGGATGATCTGGGTTGTTGTCGGCATCAGCGAAAAGCTCAAGCAATTCCTCGTCTGATCCATCCGAGAGCGGTGATGAGCCAAGACCGTCATCAATCGCAGCTAACGCTCGCAGCAAGATAGTTACGGGAACAGTGCGCTTGCGGTTGAATTTCAAGGTTAAATAATCACTCTTACGAGTCTCGAATTCCATCCAGGCGCCGCGATCTGGGATGAGCTTGGCGGCAGCTAAACGACGACCCGTCGTTCGATCCTCTGGCGCCTCGAAATAGACGCCCGGCGAGCGAATGAGTTGAGATACAACAACACGCTCGGTGCCGTTAATAATAAACGTGCCTTTATCGGTCATGATTGGAAAATCGCCCAAGAAGATATCTTGTTTAATGGGTTCAGGAACTTCGGATCCC
Source organism: uncultured Anaerolineales bacterium (assembly GCA_965363875.1). Taxonomy (GTDB): domain Bacteria; phylum Chloroflexota; class Anaerolineae; order Anaerolineales; family E44-bin32; genus E44-bin32. Next base: position 8,688 of record CBDTTY010000042.1, on the reverse strand, counting down.
GCCAAGAGGACAGAAACGTACATCGGCGCGGCATAAGTCAAATCACGCTCGACGCATTCCTCGATTCCGTGCTTGGGATCTTCAAACCAATACTTAAGTTTGAACTCTTTTGCCTCAGGTGTGTTCCCCGGGAAAAAGAGCTTCATCCCGCTGTTGTATGAGACGATGGGAGAGATCTCATTAAAAAGCTCAGATAGTCCAGTTTCCTCAAGCCATTTAAAGGATTCCAGTTGGACGTCAATGAGGTTAGGTAAGCTATAAACCTCAGGTATTCGGGAATACCACTTTTGATCTCTGGTCGATGCCATACCCTACTAACTCCTGTATGCTGTTATTGCGCGATCTTATCTCGGTGATTAACAGTCAAGGGGATTCTGTACCAAGCAGGAAACGACTGATCGGCAAGACCAGCTCCTAATGTATCTTTTCTTCACTCGGCACAGCTAAACGCCCTTTGGAAAACCTCAAGAATTTGACTGCAACCTATTATTCTACCATATCAATCAAGGCCTGTGAATCTATTTTTTAGATTGTTTTTGGGGACCATCCTCAATCTGTGGGAGGTCTTAGCGCTGATCTCATCATGAATGGGGTTGGTCCTCATATCTACAGATGGAGACCTCAAGAGAATCATCCTTAAGATTATTCGCATAAATCTGTAGGACAGATTCAGGACCAATGTCATCCTGAGGAGTGAAACGACGAAGAATCTCGTTCACGGCAAGAAGTACAATTCATTTCAAAGAACGAGATGCTTCACCGAAGTTACGCACAAACCTCAATACGCAAGCTATGCCGGCGACTGGAAGCAAAGCTTCCTGACACCAGATAATATTTTATGGAGAACCTAGTCAAAGGGGTCAGTTATCTACAGTGTAGAGCGCCTGATATTCCGAGAAAGCCCAGGCGATGCTGCGGATGTAATCCTGTGGCTGCTGGAGCCGAATGATTTCCAGGAATAAGTCTGGATCTTCCTGAGATAGCTCTTTCCAGATAGATGAATTCCCCGGACCCGCGTTATAGGCCGCCAAGGCAGCGTACAGGTCTCCATTAAACAAATCGCGTTGATCGGCGAGATAGCTCGCTCCCAAGCGGACACTAACAATGGGCCGATACAAATCGTCCGCGGTATATCCAGGTGGCCATCCCTCACGCGCGGCCACATATTCACCTGTGCTCGGCATGATCTGCATCAAGCCTCGCGCCGCAGCGTATGAAGTCGCGAAGCTCTCAAATAAACTCTCCTGCCGGGCAACGGAGAGCAGAAAAAGGCCATCCATCCCCCGCGATAGTGCTTCCGGCATGAAGAGCTCCCCAAAGTAGGGGCCGAAGCGCACATAGCGAAGGTAATCGGGCGCAAGGTCCCAGGTTGCATCATCAAAACCGGCAAGGCGTATCACCTCCCGCACATTGTAGATCGCCGGCTGATAGAGACCTTTGTCCAAGAACCAATTCATGAGACGATATGTCGCCTCTGCGCTGTGCAGGTGGTCCTCTCGGAGCAGCTCCAATTCAGCTTTTGCTTCGCCATACCTACCAAGCCGCCAGAGCTCCTCCCCTCTCTGCGCGCGCGGGTCGGATCGCAGATTCTCATCGAGTTCCGTCAGCGGCACAGTTGACGTGATCCCGAATGTCTCGCGCATCCACTGATTCGCTTCATCTCTGGCCAACGCGATCTCGTCGTCAGATGGGAAGATGAAGACCCCTCGTGCTTGAAAAGGAGCCCTTCCTTTAAGAACATCCGCTGCTCGGAGCGAATAATAGCCATTCGGGTCAGCTGCCTCCGCGGCCTTGAACGCTTGCTGCGCAGCGTCAATATCACCGCTTGCCTGGCGCGACTTACCGATCCATAGTTGGGCTGCTGCTCGATCCTCACTTGATAACGACAATTCCAATGCTCTCTCAAAAGCCGTTTCTGCCTGGTTGTTCTCCCCCAGACGGAAGTATTGAATCCCTGCCAGGAACGCTGCCCGAAATGCCTGCGGAGCGTTCGGGTAATCCGTAGAGACCTGAAGCCAAAGTTGTGCTGACTGCTCAAGATCGTTATTCCGTTCAGCTAAACGGGCTGCAGCGAAAAGAAAATCAGGCGCCTGAGGGTGCTCGGGGTAATTCTGCGCAAAGGCAAGACTCGTTTGCACAGCGAGATCATACTGGTCGAGGTATGCCCACAAAGTGTCGACACGCTCATCCCAAGCCTGTGAGAAGTATGGATCGTTGGGGTAGTCATCGATCAGAATCTGCCATTCCTGCAAAGCCCCTGAGTAATCGCCCAGAGCGCGTTGCGATAGACCTTTGAAAAAGTGAGCCGTCCCATCTTGAGTCTCTGGAGCAGAAGCCATATAACGATCAAAGGCTGCAATCGCCACGCCGTATTGGCCAGCGTAGTAATCGACGAGTCCTCGATCGAGTTCATTCACGGGCACACCATTATTAACCAAAGCAACCAGGCCGGTATACGAATCGTATGCTTTAGGGTAATTCTCAACCGAATCTAGAAACCGTTGGTAAGCCTGTTCCGCCTCCCCCAAGGCTAGAAAAGCCTGCCCGGTTAAGAGATTTAACAGCGCCCGTGTATATTCACTCTCAGTCCTTGAATATATCGATTGGTAATGCTCAATCGCCAGGGAATAATTGCCAGATGCAGCGATAGCTCGGGCAAGTTTAATCTCAATAGAGAGATCCGTCTCCGGGCTGAGTGTTTGCAGCGCAATGCTGTACGCGTCTTGTGCACGTTCGATTTCCCCGGCGGCTATCCAAGCATCGCCCTGGAGCTCAAGGACATACGCGTCAAGAGCATTCAATCCCAGATTGATGGAATCGCCATAATCCTCAGCCGCTTCCGGGTACCGCCCTAAAGCCATTTTCCCCTCAGCGCGCAGGAAGGTTGCATCGGCGACACCATCTTGATCGGGAAATTCCAATAAGTATTCATCGAGTGCAGCAACTGCCTCTTCATAGCGACTCGCCTCAAGCAGCGTCTTGCCAACGCCCAGCTGCGCAGCGGCTGACAAACTCGGGTCACCTGTAAAAGATTTCGCCTCTTGAAAAATATTTAACGCTCGCTCCCAATCGCCATTGAAGCGTGCCCGTTCACCGTTCTCAATCATCGTTAATGGCAATGGTGTCGGCGTTGGCGTAGGCGTTGAAGTTGCTGTAGGCGCAGGGGTATGGCTCGGTGTGGCTGTCGGTCCCGGTGGTTCAGCACTCGGAAGTTGGCAGCTCAAGATCGAGAGAATTACAAGCAAAACGACTAATCCTAACTTCGCTGTAGTCCTGCTCATAAACGCGATCATATTCGACCTGATCATCAGGGTCAATCTTGCGAGCAACCCGCCTCCATGCTAGACTCAAACTTGGGAACTCGCCGCGCTCTCCACCGAGGGCGCATTTTAATGTGGGGTGATTGTGCGGACGATCAGTTGGAACCCTCATGGTCCCGTAGTACGAACGATAGACCAACAACGGCTCCCGACTGCCGTTGAAATCCTCACGCTTGAAACTTACGATGGAGTAGCGGTCTCTCACGCATTCCATCACGAGGACGAAAAATGAAAATTGTACTAACAGGCTCCATCGCATTCGATTATTTAATGACTTTTCCCGGCCGGTTCAGCGAGCACATTCTCCCTGACAAGATCGAGGATATCAGCCTATCTTTCCTTGTCGATAATCTAATCCACCGTCCCGGTGGAATAGCTGCAAATATCGCTTACACACTAGCGCTGCTAGGCGAACGGCCACTCGTCATGGCCACCGTTGGCCCTGACTTTGAAGAACATCGACGATGGCTGGAATCCCAGGGGGTGGATACTTCGGCGATCAAAGTCATCCCCGACCTCTTTACCGCATCATTCTTTGTAAATACGGACCAGTCCAACGCCCAGATCGCCAGCTTCTATCCTGGCGCCATGGCCAGAGCTTCGGAACTTACATTTAAAGAAATCGATCCGATCCCAGATATGGCAGTGATCTCCCCGAATGACCCTCAAGCGATGATCAAGTACGTCAGGGAATGTTCCGGGTTAGGCATCCCTTACATCTACGACCCCAGCCAGCAAATCGTTCGCCTCTCTCCTGAAGAATTGAGCGAAGGGATCATCGGCGCGACTTCCCTATTCACCAATGATTACGAGTTCGGCCTGATCGAGGAGAAAACCGGTCTCGATCTCGACGCGATCCTCAAGAATACAGCGTTCATTGTGACTACACGTGGCGAGAATGGGGCTGACCTCTTCACTGCGGAAGGAAAGATCCAGGTGCCCGCGGTATTGCCAGAGAGGATCGCCGACCCCACTGGCGTCGGGGATGCCTTCCGGGGTGGATTCTTGAAGGGATATTTAAATGACCTTCCTCTCCGGAGATCTGCGGAGATGGGCGTCATGGCAGCGACATTCTGCATCGAGGCCGAAGGTCCGCAGAGTCACTCCTTCACATTAGATAGTTTTATCGAGCGCTACCGGCAGAATTTTGATGACTCCGGTGAACTCGATCGCCTGCGCTAACATCGCTATGCCAGAGTCAAAAATCCGAACGAACCTTAATGTAGATCCCGTCTGGTCAGCATACGCCCTGGCGGACCTTGCCCCGCAGCATGCGGCTTTTTGCCAGTGGTATCACTCGGCGGAGGGAGTTGTGTTGGCGTACCTCGGCTTGACCCCACCGGTCCTCTTCGCAGCCGGACAGACAGAAGATGTTGTGGCCCTCGTGAACCAGGTTCCCCCTGGTGAGTATCAGTACACGCTTCTTCCCGAACATAGATTTTCCCTTGAGCCCATGCTCTCGGTCCAATCTGAATTGCAGATGTGGCGTATGAGTTATAAGGGTGATAGCTCTGAGATAAAATCGAATCCAGATGCCCATCGTTTATCAGAGGATGACCTTGAATCCGTGATAACGCTCTTCGCGGATCACGCAGATCAGCCGGACTCCTTTCACCAACGACAACTCGAGGGTGGTCCATTTTACGGCGCCTATCACGAGGGTGAACTCGTCGCCGTTGCCGGAGTTCACGTTCTGTCCGAAAGTGCCAGCATGGCCGCGATCGGGAACGTGTTCACCCATCCCGCACATCGAGGGCAAGGCTTTGGGCGGAGCGTCAGCGCTCAAGTGATACGCGAATTGAGAAGGTTGGGCATCCAGACGATCGTCCTCAACGTTGCTAAGGAAAATCGGGCCGCCTTGCACATGTATCAGGGCCTGGGGTTCCAGGTCCATTGCGGTTATCATGAAGGTCTGGGCAAGTTATGCCCAAAGACATAGCGAAAACAGAGAACTGAAAAACGAATTCGGTAGAATATGAGGAGGTTTGCTTCATGGACAACACAACATTGGGACGAACGGGCTTGAAAGTGAGTCGATTATGCCTGGGGACCATGAATTTTGGACCCGAGACGGAAGAGAAGACCAGCTATCAGATTATGGACGCCGCGCTCGATATGGACATTAACTTCTTTGATACGGCGAATGTTTACGGCTGGAAAATCGGGGAGGGCATCACGGAACAAATCATCGGCAGATGGTTGGCCCAGGGTGGCGGGCGGCGTGAGAAGATCGTGCTTGCCACGAAAGTTTATGGGCGCATGGGTGAAGCTCTGAATGAAGGCCGTCTGTCTGCATACCACATTCGACGGGCATGTGAAGAAAGTCTTCGCCGCCTCCAAACGGACCATATCGATCTCTACCAAATGCACCATATCGATCGCGAAACACCCTGGGAAGAGGTCTGGCAGGCGATGGAACAATTAGTCGCTGAGGGCAAGGTGCTCTACATTGGCAGCAGCAATTTTGCCGGATGGCATATCGCCCAGGCTCAAAGTGCGGCGCAACAACGACACTTTATGGGGTTGGTCTCCGAGCAAAGCCTCTATAATCTCGCTGCACGTTCCATTGAATTGGAGGTAATCCCCGCCTGCGAGTCCTACGGACTTGGCCTGATCCCCTGGAGTCCACTTTCGGGAGGCTTACTCGCAGGGGCGATGGAGAAGGCGAAGAAGGGTCGCCGAGCGAAAGAGCATGCTCAGAAAAAACTCGAGGAACATGGCGAACAACTCGTAGCCTACGAATCTCTCTGCCGTGAATTTGGTGAACACCCCGCGGATATCGCCCTTGCTTGGCTCCTGCGAAATCCGATTGTGACTGCGCCAATCATCGGTCCGAGAACGATGGATCAATTGTCGGGCAGCCTCCACGCGCTCGAGATCGATCTTGAACCTGAATTCCTTGAAAAATTAGATACAATATGGCCTGGCCCAGGTGGCCCCGCGCCAGAAGCGTATGCGTGGTAGTCAGAGTTCGAAATAAGAAATACAAATTTCAATATTGGAGATGCTAATGAGTGTTGAATACGATGTCAAAGATCTGTCGCTTGCCGAAGGTGGCCGGCGGCGAATCCAGTGGGCGGAACAGGAGATGCCTGTTCTAAGACAAATTCAAGCCCGTTTCGCGAAAGAGCAGCCGTTGAAAGGGACCAGGATTGCTGCCTGTCTGCACGTAACAACGGAGACAGCCAACCTGATGCGGACACTGCAAGATGGTGGCGCAGACGTAATCCTGACTGCATCAAATCCCCTCTCGACTCAAGACGATGTGGCTGCATCGCTCGTAACGCATGATGAGATCCCCGTCTACGCGATTAAGGGCGAAGATAATAATACCTACTACAAACACATCCACGCCGCGCTCGACATCGCTCCTCACTTCACTATGGATGATGGCGCCGATCTCGTAAGCACGCTCCATAAAGATCGGCGTGAGCTTATAGAGGAAATGAGCGGCGGAACCGAGGAAACGACTACGGGGGTCATCCGTCTACGTGCCATGGCCGCTGACGGCGCACTGCAATTCCCAGTTCTTGCCGTAAACGACGCCATGACCAAGCACTTCTTCGACAACCGTTATGGCACCGGGCAGTCAACGATTGACGGGATCGTCCGGGCGACAAACATACTGCTGGCAGGGAAAACCTTTGTCGTCGCTGGCTACGGCTGGTGTGGGCGCGGGCTAGCGATGCGAGCGCGCGGAATGGGTGCAAACGTGATCGTAACGGAGGTCGAACCTTTGCCTGCGCTCGAAGCCATGATGGATGGTTTCCGGGTGATGCCGATGGAAGAAGCCTCAGCAATCGGTGACATCTTCTGCACCCTGACGGGCGATCTCAACGTTATTGATCGCGATGATTTTGAACGAATGAAAGATGGCGCCATCGTCGCTAACTCGGGCCATTTCAATGTCGAGATCAACATCCCGGCTCTCGAAGAGATGGCCACCGAGACACGTAAGCCTCGCGAGTTCATCGAGCAGTACATTCTGAAAGATGGGCGGAGAATTAACTTGTTGGGTGAAGGGCGATTGATCAACCTTGCTGCCGCAGAGGGACACCCGGCAAGTGTAATGGATATGTCCTTCGCCAATCAGGCGCTCTCAATCGAATATCTTCTCAAGAAAGCAGCGGAGCTTGAGAACAAAGTCTATACCATACCCGAGGACATCGATCGCGAGATTGCTCGCCTTAAACTTGAAGCGATGGGTGTAGAAATCGACGTCCTGACTGAGGAACAGAAGAAGTACCTCGCTTCCTGGGAAGAGGGCACATAATTCCAGCGAGCTGGTTACGATTTATCAGAAATGGGCTGCCTGAATCGAAAATCAGGCAGCCTATTTCATTCTTATTAATGTAGAGGCCCACCCACGTGTGCACCCGAATTTCAATTTATCTTGAACTATTTGCCCTAGCCGGTGGGGGTGGGGACCTCTTTTGGTCATTGCGAGGAGCCCGCAAGGGCGACGTGGCAATCTCCGCGCGAGAATGGAGGAGATTGCTTCGCTTCGCTCGCAATGACATAAAGGAGCAAGCCGACGGCTCGCCCTTACAGTTCTTTGAAACAGGCATGGAACGTGTCGACACACGGTTCGGCCCCTACGATTCATTATATAACTGGGCAGCACAAATCTATTTTTGGGACACCCTATTCTTTTTCTGATGCCAGCGCAGCGCATTAGAACGGGCTAATTGTCTGACTAGTTTGTCGCCGTTGCTGTAGGAGATGGTTCGGGGGTTGGAGTCGGAACGTAAACCCAGATATAAACCTCCTCTCCAAATAATTGGCCTTCCGGGGACAGCGCTTGCCAACGACCGATGTATTCCCCCGGGTCGAAGGGAACGGTGAGTACAACTTGCCAGATGGCGTTCTTCCCCGCACGCGCAGGGAAAAGCGCGATCTCATCCACTCCAATAAAGCGATCGCTTCCGATGCGTACAAGCATGTAACCATCTTCCCAATCGCAAGAGCCGCTGTTTCGCACTTCCCAGCGTTTATCCAATTCTGCGCCTGGTTCGACGTTGCTGCGGTCTGGGACCGTCAAATCATCGACAAATTCGGCGTCGTTCACACACTCCCCTCGAGGCGCAGGAGTAGGCGCCGCGCCGATTACAGTCGGACTCGGTCGGGGTGGAGATGAGATCGTCGGTAGAGGTGTCCAGTCTCGGGTCGCAGTCTTCTCTGCCTCAGAAGCGCATCCAACAAGCAGCAGACTGAAGGCACAGACTAAGACCAGGCCATAGGAAATTCCTAGTTTTCGCATCAGTGTGATGATTATCCCTGCTGCTCGAATTATTAGCCAGGACCCAAAGCTATATCTTGATCGACTCCTATCCCTATCCCTGACAAGAGTTCCCTTTAGTTTCCGTTC
>CBDTTY010000041.1:0-16106 GCA_965363875.1 uncultured Anaerolineales bacterium | reverse complement strand
GCTCTGCGAGACCGTATCTATTCCCATTAGCGCTGCGGATTACCAGCACTCCCCCCTATTGTTTAGACGAACCATCTACCTCGAGCCTGTCTTCGTTCACGCGTGGAATTCTTTGGGCGACTCCACCTATTAAAGATGTGATCGCGTGAGCTCGTGCATCACCCTTGATAAGAGTCTTGGAAGTTGATGGAGACGACATACCCTCATCCGGTCGGAATGAAGGTATTGGCAGGCAAGATCTCTACCGAATCAGATCGTATAGGCGAATAAGCCGAGGATCCCTGGTCCGCCATGCGCAGCGAGCGAGGCCACGAGATCGCCGTAGAGAGTTTCCTGGACGTTGAAGATGTCCTTGGCTCGTTCGAGCAAAGAAAGACCTTCCTCATTTGCTCTCGCATGAATGACAGCCAGATTAATGGGGGTAGTTCGGCCAACGGCTTCATCAAGGCGATCGATCATCCGGTCAAGGGCTTTTCCCCGAGTGCGGACATTTTCCATTACTTCCAGGAGTCCATCTTTGAGATGGATGATCGGTTTAATGCTGAGAAGGGATGCCAGCGCTCCTTGGAGCGTCCCAACTCGTCCGCTCATCTGCAGGTATTTCAGTGTCGCCGGAGTGATGAAGAGCTTTGCCCGTTCTCGGATCGCCTCGATTTGGCTCACAACATCGGATTGAGAAACTCCGGCTTTGATCGCCCTAGCTGCTTCTAATACCATCCAGCCTGTGCCCAGAGAAATGCTTTTTGAATCAAAGACGTGCACGTCCGCCTCAGGGGCTAACGACTTCGCCATGGTTGCAGAGTTGAAGGTTCCGCTGTGTTTTCCAGTGACTGTGATCACCAGGATGGAATGCCCTTGATGGTGAAGTTCTTTGTAATAGCGCCCAAACCAAGCAGGTGTAGGCTGGGAGGATGTCGGTATGAGGCCCGTCTCTTCGATCTTTTTATAAAACTGATCGCGATCGATGTCCACCCCCTCTTCGAAGGTCTCGTCCCCGAACTGAATCGGGATCGGGGCGATGCGGATGTCATATTCATCGAGGGTCTCTTGAGACAAGTTACAGGTGCTGTCGGCAATGACTTTTAACATTGGGATTTACTCCTTAGACGAAGAGACGCGATCGGGTGCTGTTGAACTGATGCTGGTGGGGAGAAACCCGATTGTGAGTAGTGATGGTTCATATTGACATATTAATCTTATCTTATTTCTTGCCTAAACGCCTAGTTCAAGGTCGCTGTTGATCCCCCTGTATGTGGTTGGAACGGTGCATTCCAACTCGGGGATTTATGCACATGGACAACCTTCCAGGAACCGTCAATTTTCACAAGCACACGGCTCTCGTTGTAGCTTAGAACTTCCACCCCGCTGGCTGTTCCTTTTGAGATGAGGAGGGTGTAAGAGCAGACCGCCGACTCGCCAAAGACTTGTTCCTGGTAATTGGCCAAATCAAATCGAACGCGTCCTTTATCCTGCGGGGAACTGCCCTCTGGGTGCGGGTCAAGTGCAAGCCCGGCGGTGTCATCCCGACTGGCCTCGGTCATCATGAAGTCGTGGAACGGCAGCCCTTCGATGCGATGTGGCGTGACATACCATTCGTAAAGGGTCAGATTTGCGTCTGTGGTTTCGTGGTAGGTGGGGGTGTCGCTCTCGAAAACACTCTGCAGATGGCGCTCAAGAAAAGATCGAACTTCGCTCATGGTGGGCTCCAGGGTTGAATTTGGGAAGGGCTTTTATAGCAGGTTGATTGGATCGACATTAATGCTCCATCCCTTGGGAAATTCGTCCGGGATGACCGACGCAGGGTCGCTTCCCCGCAAGATGATGTGCCAACGATGCTGGCCGCGAATGCGCTTGAAGAAGCAGGGAGCGGGACCGATTAGATCAATCTTTTGGTCCGTAGATTGAATCTTTGCTTTCAGTGTGCCATGAAGGCGCACCGCCTCTTCTTCCGCTCGGGTACCTGATGAATCCCGATAAACAAGCCGCACCAAGCGGGTGAAGGGAGGGTATCTCAATTCCTCACGGTGGCGGAGTTCCTGCTGGTAGAAAGTGTCGTGGTCGTGCTTGGATGCAGCTCGAATGGCGTAGTGATCAGGTTGGTAGGTTTGTAGAACGACGCGCCCCCCCAGGAGACCGCGCCCGGCGCGTCCGGCGACCTGCGTGAGCACTTGGAACGTCCGTTCGGCGGAGCGGAAATCAGGCAGGTATAAACCTGTATCGGCGGAGACAACACCGACGAGCGTCACGAGTGGGAGATCCAACCCTTTTGCCAGCATCTGCGTTCCGATCAGCACATCGGCGCGGTGCGCCGCAAAATGGGCAAGAATTACGTCGTGTGAACCTCGAGCGCGAGTGGAGTCCCAATCCCAGCGTATGGTGCGAGCCTGAGGGAAGAGTTGTTCGACCTCCTGCTGGACACGTTCTGTTCCTGCACCAAACTCTCTAACGCGCGAGCCTCCACATGTTGGGCATTGTTTTTTGGGATTGACTGAATAACCGCAATGATGGCAGATGAGACGGCTGAAGTTCTTATGATGTGTGAGCGCTGTGTCGCAGCGGGGGCATTGCGCGACCCAGCCGCAATCGCGACAGAAAATATAGGTTGCAGAACCGCGGCGGTTGAGAAAGAGGATAGCTTGATGGCCCGCCTGAAGAGTCTCGTCGAGCGCTTTCTGCAGCGCCCGGCTGAAGATCGAGCGATTACCAGATTTCAGCTCCTGTCGCATGTCGACCACACGAACCGGGGGCAGGTCGATATAGCGAGCATCTCCCGTGGCGTCCTGATAGCGGTCCTTGATCCCTAGGCGTTCGGCCTGTTGTGCGAGGCGCTCGCGGTGCCCCAGAATCCGCTGCGGGAGTTTTAATAAGCGGTATTTTCCACGTTCGGCACCATAGCGAGAGACCACAGAGGGGGTTGCAGTTCCAAACATGCAGGCCGCGCCAAGAATTTCCGCATAGGCAACAGAAGCTCGGAGGGCATGGTAGCGGGGGGACCTCTCCTGCTCCTTGTAAGAGTCGTCGTGGGACTCATCCAGGACGATGAGACCGATATCCGGGAAAGGAGTAAACAGGGCGCTGCGGGGACCAACCATGACGTCTAGTAATCCAGCCCTGCATCGCCTCCAGGTATCGAAACGCTCCCCTGGGGATAATTGAGAGTGGCTGAGACCGACTCTCCCTGGGAATCTAGACAAGAATCGACGCACAGTCTGAGGGGTAAGCGCGATTTCAGGCACCAGCACGATCGCGCTCCGTCCTTGCGCCAGCGTCTCAGCAACAGCGCGCAGGTAAAGCTCCGTTTTCCCTGATCCAGTTACGCCATGAAGAAGGATGGGTTGGGTACGTTCTCCGTTCGTAGATTTTTGAATTGTTTGCCTGACATCCTGCCATGCTTGCAGTTGGTCTTGTGTAAGCTTCGGCGGCTCGCTGGCGACGAAGTCCATCCCTTCCAACGGGTCTCGCCATACTTCCGCCTCGCTTAGGCTAATGAGTCCGCGCTCCTCCAGAACAACAAGATCAGCCCGTTTGCCTCCGTATTCAGCATAGAGCCAGCTTACCTCGAGCGGCTCTCCCTCTTCGATCAGTGCTTCCAGGATGCGGCGGCGTCTCTCGGCGGCCTGACCACCTTTACGGCCGATGTCATCTAGGTTTTCTCGCGCCTTATCCGGAGGGAGCGCCAAACGAGCGCTGCGCACTCGGCGGGGGCGAACACGTGGAGGATCGAGAACAGAGTGTCGTTCCAGGAATCCTTTGTGTAGGAGCGCTTGGGCCGCGGATTGCCAGCGGATACGGGGCAGGGCATGTGCAATCTGCCGGCCGCGAAGATCACCGCGCCGCTTGAGTAAGGCGAGTATTTTTGTCTGCGTGGGTGTCTCTCCCTCGGCCTCGGGATCGAGAAGGTGGTAGTGTGAATCAGCCTGTTGGCTGAGGCCAGGAGGAATCATCAAGGTGAGGCAGTCAATCAACGGCGCGTGATAGGCGTCGGCAAGCCACCTTGCCAAATCGAGTTGCGCAGTCGTCAGGACGGGATCTGGATCAATCAACTCATCAAGGGGTCGCGTGTCGGGGACCGCTGGTGTCTCCGGCATACCGACGACAACGCCTTGTACGCGGCGGTTGCCAAAAGGTGCGGTCACGAGGTGGCCGAGTGCGATCCTGTCTACCAAGTGGGCGGGTACATGGTAATCAAATGTGCCTTGGACAGGAGGGAGATTTACCGCAACCTCGACGTACATTGGGTTTGTCACTCGGGTACGGGGTCAGTATTCGATTGTTGATCGGGACTGGTCACAGGTTGAATCGAAATCCTGGCGATGCGAAAACCGTCGAGGTCTTCAACCCGTAAACGGATGCCATCGATGACGACCACATCGCCCACTTGCGCCAGGCGCTCCAATTTCCCGAGCATATATCCGGCGATTGTGTCGTAATGTGGGTCGATTAAGCTGAGGTTAAAGTGCTCGTTGACGTCTTCAATTAATGTAAGGCCGTCTATGAGAGATGAGCCATCGGGCAGGGGAAGGATATCCTGCTCGTGATCAAAAGGATCGTTCACTTCGCCTACGATTTCGTCAAGCAGGTCCTCAAGGGTGACGATCCCCGCAGTTCCTCCGTATTCGTCGAGGACGATGGCAATGTGGCGTTGGTGCATGCGGAAGAAGTGTAGTAGGGTGCTCACCCTTGCAGTCTCAGGGATGAAGATGGCATTGCGCATAAGATCGCGTGCGCTGCGAGTATTGTCCTCACTGTCCCTGAGCACCGGGATCAGGTCTTTAAGATGGACGATGCCCAGGATCTGGTCCAGGTTATCGCCATAAACCGGGAATTTGGTGAAGGGGTTTTGCGTGGCGAGATCAAGAATGTCCGTTGCCATGGCATCTGCGGGGATAGCGATCATCTCGGTGCGCGGAATCATCACCTGGCGAACGAGGAGATCACCGAAGTCGAAAACAGCGTGAAGCATCTCCTCGGCATCGACTTCAACCATCCCCTCAACGGCGCTGGCTCTGACGAGCATTTTTAACTCATCGACGGAATGGACCAACTCATGGCCGGAGGCGGGTTTAATCCCTGCAAAACGCAGGAGCGCATTGCCGGAACCGTTAAGGAGCCAGATGACGGGTTTGAAGATCCGCTCCGTCCAGACGGTGGGTTGGGCGACTGCAAGCGAAGTCTTCTCGGGGTTTTGAAGTGCGATTGACTTTGGCGCGAGCTCACCGACCACAACGTGCAGGAAAGTGATGATAGAAAAAGCCAGGCCAGCGGAGATGCTGTGGGAGACCGCGCTTTCAAGTTCTACCGGGAGCCACTCGATCATTGGCATGATGAGACCGCTCAACGCGGGTTCGCCGACCCAGCCAAGCCCGAGGCTGGCAAGTGTGATACCAAGCTGTGTGGCGGCGATGAAGCGGTCGGGGTCATCAATGGCTTTTTGGACCCAACGGGCGCGTAAGTTGCCATCGGCCACCAACGTGGCGATGCGCGTGCGCCGTACGCTTACGAGTGCAAATTCGGCAGCGACAAAGAAGCCATTGGCGAGAACCAGAAGTAATACGGCGCCTAATCTTAAAATGTCAAATAAAATTTCTTCGTTCATTCTTTACCCTATTGATTTGACGGATGTGTATATGTTATTCGCGGCATCCTGTGTTTACCATCCATCAAGCTTGGATGGGTGGGGTGCTGAAGCAATGCTCAGCGATAGATGACGGCGGCGCCATAGCCGACAACAGAATCGAAGTCCATCGTCACATCGCCGGAAGTCGCGTACTGCACGATCTTTGCCTTATCGGCGCCGAGATCCCGGGCTGCCCAGAGAGCGGCAGCGATTGCACCACGTCCGCAAGCGAATCCTACACCCTCCTCTTCTGCCGAGAGAACGCCCTTTGGATCGTATGCCTCGACCCGGGCAAGCATTTCGGAGTCGAGGCGCTTGGCAGAAGCCTCGGGGTATTCATGTGAGAGATCTGAGCTGGCAACGATAACCGCCCGCTCACCTTCCAAGATCGTGCCTAGGGTGTGGCCAACTGCCATCGCTGTTTGTAGCTCTTGATTGCGAAGCATGATGGGTAGTAAGCGGAACGGACGATCGAGCACACGTTGTAGAAATGGTAATTCGATCTCCAGTGAGTGCTCTCTGTCGTTCCGTAATTGGGCCAGTTCGATCCCGTGAGTCTCGTGCAGCTCTTCCTGAAATTTATTCAATAAATCGACATCCACAGGGATGATACCTAGAGGGGTCCCATAAGCCTCATGCGCGCTTGTCAACACTCGATCTGCAGTGGGGACGTGCATCGGCGAGATAACGGCGACCGTCTCAGGGGTGAGGTTTTCCAGATGCCGGAAGGCATATGCAGCAACTTGACCCGAATAGCGGTGCCCCGCGTGGGGGGCGATGACCCCGACTACATCGCCGTCCAGGGGCTGGATTGTGGCGGCGTTTAAATATTGATCAATCGATTGGGCGAGTGCATCTGCGCTGCCTGGGTACCAGGTCCCAGCAAAGGGGGAAGGCCGGATATCAACCGGCGTTTCATGCTCATCCACGACAATCTGGATTGTAGCACAAACTTCACCCGATCCCTCGGTCCACATAATACAGGGGAGAACTGGAGTAGGTGAGGTGTGATCGGAAGCAAGCCAGCGCTGACTTGACAATAGAACACCTGTTCTGATAGAATAGAACACCCGTTCTAAACAAACCGAGCGGGGCGCTGGAGGTGGAATATGGAAGGGGCGTTCTACAAGCAGGCGTATTTAGAACAACAGGCAGATCAAATTGAGTCGGCGCTGAATGAAATTCAGGTGCCCGCGCGTGTGGGTGGAGGCGTAGTGAAAGAGGATCGTGTCCGCTACCATCTCGCCCCGGCAATCGGTTTGCATGCGGATGACCTCATGCGGGCGATGGATCACGTGTCCGCGTCGCTGGGCGGCGTCGACGTCAGGTATATCTGGGAAGCACAAGAGCAAACGATTGAGGTCGCGTTCTCGCGCGGCAAGGAACTGCGCTTGCTCCCGTTGATGCATTCATTAGATGGATTACATGCGCTGCAGGCAGTCGTCGGGATGGAAGCGAATGGAAGACCCTTGCTGCTGGACTTCACGCGCAAGAATACCTGGGGTATGTTCATCGCCGCGCCGAAGGGCGCCGGGAAATCCGAGCTCTTGCGGGCGGTTCTTGTATCACTCGCGCTAACCAGCCGTCGATCCGAAGTGAACTTCATCGGCATCGATCTGGGTGGTCGGGAGCTTGCGATTCTGGATGCGCTGCCGCACACGCTCTCAGCCGTCGCAACGGACGCAAGCTGCGCTGGAGAACTCCTGCTTTGGGTATGTGAAGAGATCGAGCAACGTCGTTTCTCGGGCTTTAACAAACCGCATCTGGTTCTTTTCATCGACGATCTAAACCGCTTGCTGCAGGCAGTGGGAGTTAATGGAGTTGGCTTGTTAAAAGCGGTCATCGACGATGGTCAGCATGCAGGCATTCATGTGGTCGCTGCCTATCGTCCCCCACTGCAATCAATTGAGTCTTCCCTGCAGCGTTTGCCGGGGCTTGTAAAGGCGAGGGCATATCCGCATGATCAGGGGGATGGGACAGTATTTGATGGCCGCTTCACCTTCAAGGTGGGTTCGATTGCAAGCCTCGTCGAAGTCGCCTGGCTCAATGTCCATGATCTTGATGCCGCCGTACGACTCGCGCAAAACGGGTGACGGGTATCAAGCGGTTGGACGTGAAGGCGCTTGGTGATGAGTGGATCTAAAACGGATCCGATCTCGAGTGTGGAAATGCAAGGGCGATGGGTGCGAAAAAATGGATGGCCCAATTGAAAATATTGTCCCCGCCTCTCGAAATTTTCTTGAAATAGAACTCTGGCAAGAATGATGCAAGGAGAGAGGGTAAGAGCGCAAGCGCTTCTTCCCAATCGATGTAGGAATTGGATGGTGGGGTCAGCCGTTGGAATGTTTATTTTGCGGTGATTGTTGATTTCTAGAGCAGTAAATTGCGATATGCAAAGGCGTATGTGCGCGAGGGTAATAGGAGCATCTGGTTGATGAAAGCAATGGGTATTGGCGAACCAATACGCATCCTCAAGACGAGCGGGGAATCGCATCCGCTAGAGTTCGCCTGGCGAGGTCGGCGGCACTATGTTCGGACCGTAGAGGGGTATCGGTCAGACGTAGAACGAAGGGGCAGCAAGGTGCGAGAGAGAAAACGATACCAACTGATTACGGCAGATGGCCTTCATTGCAGCGTTTCATTCGATCTCAATCGAAGGATCTGGCGCATGGAATCCCTCACTGGGAGAAAGGGAAGGCGAGCGTGAGAGTGGGAATGTTGTGGTTTGACGGCAATCGAGAACTTAAATTTGGGGATCGCATTGAACGTGCATCCAGGTTTTATAGCGAGAAATATGGGCGGCAACCAAACGTTTGTTTGGTCAACCCGAGGACTCTCCCTCAAGAGGCCCCGGGACATGTGGGTTCATTAAAAATTGGAACCAGTTCTTCTGTCTTGCCAGATCATTTTTATATTGGGATGGGCGAAAGAGGCCGCACTTTAAAGAAGTGAGCGCATTGTCTGTGATGAGTCCGCCCAGATATGCTCGCTGTGGAAAAATTGTTGTGAGCTAGAGAAGATTTGGAAAAAGGGGGATAGACACGCTTACGCTTGATTTGATGTGGCAGCTATGAACCCCTCCAGCGCTGCATCCAAGTTGATCGTGCTGTTCTTCACTGAGATATCGATGGAAAGTAATTCATGGTAGATGCGCTCGAGTTCTGAGGCGCTAAAAGCTCGCGCCTGCGAGGTGATCTTCTGGGCAACGAACTTTGGGAGGTTGAGAACGCTGGAAATCTCTTTTCCCTCCTCCAGGGCAGATTGGGCTTGGATGAGCAATCGGAATTGACGGATAATCATCGCAAACACGTAGAAAGAGTCTTCCTCCGACAGGACGCTGTGAAGGTATCGATTAGCATCGCGCATGCGCCGCTCTCCGACCGCATCGACCATCGCAAAAATGTTCGTCTGACCCCTGAAGGGCGTTAGTTTTTCAACATCCATCAACTCGACCGGGCGCTCATAATTAACATAGTCCAACAATTTGACGATCTCCTGATGGGCCAGATATGGATCATCCATCACCGATTCGGCAAGCAGACGGGCAGCGTCCACTGACATCGCTCCGCCAAGCGAATGGCATCGTTCCTGAACCCAGGAGATGAATTGCGCACCGTGATGTGAGCTGAACTGCCATATCTTGCCCTGATCGGGATTTTCATCAACCCAAGACACGAGCGGAGAAGGTTTCCGCTTAGACTTACTGCCTCTTGCCTGAACATTCTCGATGAGGACCAGCGCGGTGGAATCAGGAAGACGATCGAGCAGGGCAATTAAGAACTCTCTTGAATCCTTAACTTTCAGGACATCCTGCGCATTGTCCAGGACAACAATCCGGCGCGAGGAGAGGAAAGGAATTGACATACAGGCTTCTTCGAAGGCGCCGCGGTCCAGATGGTCCCCAGAAAACTGTTGCGTGTTCATATCTGCGACTGTTTCGTCACCGATCTTACTGCGCAAGGTGGCAACGAATTCGATGATTGCAAAGCGATCATCGCCAACAAGAAGATAGACTCTCGGGGGAGGTTTGGTCATAGCATCAGTTCTTCGTAAGGATGTGGTAGACAGGACTCGAGTTGGTATGGACACGCTTTATCGAGAGAATCTCAAGCTGTTCAGGATCACCTTGTGTGGTGATGTGTTGCTGAACAGACAGACCGAGAGGCTGAGAAACGATCAATGCGAAGAGAGTGGCCGCGATCGCGAGCGGAAGGCGTTCAGCGCGACGACGCCAGTTTTCATGCTCGCTGCCCATTAATGTTAGGAAGGAAGCAGTGCCTGCGAGAATCGCGGAGGTCACGAGATTTGTTCCGCAGTTGGGGTGGATTGCCAGTTGGTGTTCGCCATTACGAAGTCTACGGAGAGCTTCCTGAACCGCCGAATCCAGCACATCGATAGGCACATCCCCGTACAAGAAAAAGCCCTGGGTACTGGACCGGCCAATAAACCGGCGATTTGGAAACTGCTGGCTAAGTATGTGAATCGTCGCATGTTCAAGAGCATGATTACGGCGAATTCTGGAAAGTGCAGGAAGATTACGAAGGGTTCGAAGTTGATCTGCCATTTAGGGCCTCAGGAGAAGAATGATGGCATTATACACTGGGTCCTTCGATGCGCTCCGCGGCTCCGCATGGATGACAATCAACGATGTTGGATCGGTTGTCGAAAAACCCGGTCAAGAGCGGTACACGCGCTGCTCTTCCCAATCACTGTGTTTAGAGCTGTCAATAAATGTGTTTGAGCGCATCCAGCTGGCCTGAAAGTTGTTGCCTGTCTACACAGGTCAACATTGGGCGAAGATTTGCTTTCGTGATTGAGAGCGGTTCGAGGTAGCGCTTGAGGTGTTTTCGAAAGCGGATGATCCCAACCTTTTCTCCGTGATAGGCAATCATGTGATCGAGGTGCCCTTGCATAATTTGGATGCGATCCTCGATGGGAGGCGCCTCACTCGGAACCCGCTGGAAAATCCAGGGATTGCCGATCGCACCTCGTCCAATCATCACGCCATCACACCCGGTCGATGTTTTCAAGCGCTCGATATCTTGAGGTGTTTGTACGTCTCCATTCCCGATGATGGGGATTGTAACTGCAGATTTTATCTCTGCAATTGTGTCCCAATCTGCGTCACCTAGATAGCCTTGATTTCGCGTACGGGCGTGAACAGCGATGAGCGCGCCGCCATTGTCTTCCACGGCGTGTGCAACTTCCAGGTAATTTAAGCTCGTTTGATCCCAGCCAATACGTATTTTCGCGGTAACAGGCACGTCTAAAGTAGCGGTTAAACGATGGATGATCCGCCCGATCTTATCTGGGTCAAGCAGCAAACCCGCGCCTGCCCCGCGGCTGGATACTCTTCGCGAAGAGCAACCCATGTTAACGTCGATAGCATCAGGTTGTAACTTTTGTATTCGCAGGGCTGCCTCCAGAAGATTCTCTTCTGATTGGTCGAAGATCTGGAAGACGACCGGGCGTTCCTCGGGGAGGAAGTCTAGGTCACGCCAGGCTAGATCATCACCTTGTATAAGCGCTATGGCGTTCACAAACCCCGTGTAACTCATCGAAGACCCAAAGCGACGGCAAAGCGTTCGAAAGGGAACGTCCGAGTAGCCATCCATTGGTGCGAGAATTAAATCACCCTGGATGGGAATGTCATGAAGCATGAAATCGGGCGCAGAGAGAGGCATCAAAGGGTTTATACCGCGATAAGACTGGATAGATCAAGTAGCTTGGAGTGAATGATCTTCCGATCGGTTTTAAATCATTATGCCATTATTACTTGTAGCTAAACCGTGGGCGGATTAAAATGGTGCTTATGAACTGGGACTTAATCGGGCACGAGTGGGCGGTGAACTTACTTAGCAGGCATATCGCCAGCGATCAAGTTCGACATGCATATCTTATAACTGGGCCGGATGGTGTTGGCAAGAGGACGCTTGCGATGTGCTTCGCGCAGGCTGTAAATTGCACTGATTCGAAAAATGCAGGAGAGTTCTGTGGTCAATGTAGGGCCTGTCAGTTTATTCAGCGTAAGCAATTCCCCGATCTTCACATTGTAGAAGCCGAGGATGTGGGGGGGATTCTCAAGGTAGAACAAATCCGCGAATTACAACACCAATTGGCATTGTCTCCCTACGAGGGGAAAAAGAGAGTGGCGCTTCTGCTGCGGTTTCATGAGGCGAATGATAATGCTGCCAATGCGCTGCTGAAAACACTCGAAGAACCTGCGCCAAAGGTAGTCATGCTCCTCACTGCCCAATCAAAGGAGACCCTGCTGCCGACGATATCCTCCCGTTGTGAAATCCTTCAGCTAAGGGATGTCTCTCGCGATCAGATTGAAGATGAATTGGTGGAGCGCGGGGAGGGGCATGAAAAGGCGGCCCTGCTTGCTCGGCTGGCTGCCGGGAGGCCGGGGTGGGCGTTTCACTATGCTTCAAAACCCGAATTGCTAGATGAACGAACGGAATACCTAGAAGAGCTGATCAAACTATTAAAGGCGGATCGACTCGAACGGTTTAAACACGTCGAGCTGTGGACGCGAGAGTGGGAGCGAGAACGGAAGCGGGGAGGGGCGCACCCACGGTTGAGGGCGCTTGGCGCTCTGGACCACTGGGGTAGCCTTTGGCGGGACGCGATGATGCTTGCCTATGATGCAACTGCCGAACAGAGGAACATCGACCGGGCGCAAGACATACAAATGCTGGTGAGTGCACTCCCGCGGGAACAAATCAGCGAGATTCTGGGCAAGTTAGAACAGTCGAAAAGAGATCTTCAAAAGAATGCAAATGTTAGGTTGGTGATGGAGACTTTAATGCTCGATTTACCCCGGATCCCTGGGGGATAAGACGATAATCATGGGGTTCGCGAGATATGGATGCGCTAACGCTCCGAGTAATAAATATAAAAAATCCCAATGGTTAGTTGGGAATAGAGCCAGTAAATCAAACTCAATACTCAGGCGATGATGTATTCGTCAGCGAGGTTCGACGACGAGACGTATGGCGGTGCGCTCTTTCCCGTTGATATCGACGGTGGTGAACTCGGGGAGGCAGACGATGTCAATCCCATCTTCCTGCAGGTAACCACGGGCGATGGCGACTGCTTTAACAGCCTGATTTACGGCTCCAGCACCGATCGCCTGCACTTCGGCTCTTTGGTGCTCGCGCACAACTCCGGCGATTGCTCCTGCGACAGCAGAAGTGCGTGAATCTGATGCAACTTTAAGAATGTTCATCGGGCTCTCTCAAATGGAAGCGGAAATGTCAACGCCCGATAAGTGGCGCGCTCATTCTGCATTGTATAGGATTCATGTACTCGTCGCAAGCAGCAGCTTTGGATCACACCTAATCTTACGGTGGGGTGTTAGGTTAAGTAGTGTAAAATAGCGTGAATAAGCACTTCAATCGAGAGGATCTCCGTATTCGCATGATCGCTAATAAAAACTGTTTCCGTGATCAGCCTATTTAAAAGTGGAGGATATAGAAACCATGGAAGACCAACCGTTATCAACCAGTGACGAAACAACCAGTGACGACAGATTATGGGCTGCGCTCGGTTATCCCATTCCAATTATTGCCTTAGTCCTCCTGTTCATGGAGGACAAGAAGGATATCCCCTTCCTGCGTTTCCATGCCGTTCAGTCGATCGCGCTAAACATAGCGGTTTGGGTGCTAATCATTATCCTCGTCGCTATAACCTTTGGGGTTGCCGGGATTTGTGCTCCACTGCTCTGGTTCGCAACTCTCTGGCCTGCATATGACGCCTTTAAGGGAAACTACACGGAAATTCCTGTAATCACCAAATTTCTAAAGGACCAGGGCTGGGCATAATCATCACCTGCAAAGGATAAAAAGAACCCGCCAAAAAGCGGGTTCTTTTTGTAATCGAATAATTTGGCTTTTCATTAGCAAATCATTGTGCATGGTAAGTTGTATTTGGGGATTACAACGCTCTTACTAAATCAAACCATTGACGCGCGCGACCTCCTCCTCCCCGAAGACGACTTCCTCCTTCCCCGCCAATTTGTGGTTGATTTTTTCGACGATCAGATCGAGGTGGCTGCCATTGGAAACATAATCAAGATCGTCGGCAGGGACGGTAAGCACAGGGCAGAGAGTAAAATCCTCAATCCACGACTTGTAGAGGTCATTTAACCGGGTGAGGTATTCTGATTTGATCGTTCGTTCGTAATCACGACCTCGTAAAGCGATGCGGGTTAGCAGTGTGTCCACAGACGCCCGCAGATACACAACCAGATCTGGGGGAGGTAGGAATCGGGTTAGAACGAGATAAAGGTCACGATAGGTTTGATAATCACGTTCGATCATATTCCCTTGATGGAAGAGGTTGCAGGCAAAGATCTCTGCATCTTCATATACACTGCGGTCCTGAATCGCAGAGGTCGTGTGATCCAATAATTGACGGTGTGCCAGGAGCCTGCGAGTGAGGAAGAAAATTTGAGAGTGGAAAGACCAGGCCGTCATATCGGCATAGAAATCAGCGAGGTAGGGGTTTTCGCCTTCGGGTTCGTAGAAGGGTGCCCAGCCTAAACGATTCGAAAGCAGTTCGACAAGCGTTGATTTGCCAACGCCGATATTGCCAGCCACAGCGACGAAACGTTTCTTCACACCACCCTCAATCATCCCGTTCACGCGCCGCTCCTCTCTGCCCAACCTTCGATAAAAGCATCGTTACGATCTAGATAATGTTCCAGGTCATCCATTCTGGAAGATCGCCTTTCTGTAGACATTCCCAAGTTCTCCAGGAGGCGCATCCATTCAGATTGGTGCTGTTCCAGGTTATCGGATTGGTTGAGCGCGTGCATTGCTTGCTCCCAGGTGGTGATCAGAGGCCAAAGGATCGCCTTGGCTTCACCCTTCTCGGCCAATACTTGAAATGCATTTAGATAGTAATCACGACGGCAAGATGACAGCAGAGGGTCAGGCGAGCGATCACTCGCCTCATCGAACGTGCGTGCCCAGGCACCCAGAGTCTCTGGGATGGACCAGTCATGGAGCGAATCGGCTCCTAAAAGTTGAAGGAAACCCCCATAGAGCTCAGTGTATTCGAGGGTCTGGGCGGCAGCATTTAATTGAAGGCTGAGTCGCCGCCCAGCAACAGGGAATCCAGTGATGCAGGCAACGGCATTCGCCGCCTCGAGCACAGCTCGACTGTATGTCCGCATCCAGCGGCTTGAGACAGGGAGCAGTGATGCTGATTGCCGGGCGCGATCCAGAAAGGCGCGAGCGCGCGCGTGTGTGTGGTCCGCTCGGTAATACTGTCCCCGCGCGCCGGCTTGAGCCCACTCGAGGAAATGTTCCGGATCATAGAGGAAGATCGGCTCACAAAGAGATGGCCCCAGCCAGGGGTGAACCCTCAATTCACTCGGTTTCAGATACAAGTCCTGTGCATGATGAGCGATATCCAGATGAACCTGCTGGGAAAGCCTCATCATTTCCCGCTCGGCAGGGGGCGAGTTCCTGTGTATCAGCACGAGATCGATGTCGGCGCTGTCGCCAAATTGGGGATCGCCTCTTACCAAGCTGCCGATTAGATATCCGGAGAGCACATCGTTTTCAGCGCCGCGCCGCTCGGCTTCACTGCGCGCTAAATCGATTAATAGTTCGCGAGAGATCCTCACGAATCGGATCCTTTGTCGAGGGGAAGCTCTGGCTGGTACGGGGGGATTCCGAGAGCGGAGTTGATGCGGTTAATGATGTGGGTGAGATGGGGTTTGTACGCTACAAAGTCTAGCGGTGTACTATCAATAGTGAGGACCGAATCGCCTGATCTGTTCCCAAAAAACGACTCATAAGTTTCATTGAGCGCATGGATATACTCCCGGTCCATGTTTCGCTCGTAGGAGCGATCACGCATCATGATGCGCTGCATCGCGGTGTCGGTATCGACCTTAAGATACACGATCAGGTCAGGGGTTTGAATACGCTCCGCCAGAGCTTTGTGAACGCGGGTGTACGTATCTAGCTCATCGTTTGATAGGTTCAGATGAGCGAAGAGAGAGTCTTTCTCGAATGTGTAATCGGAGATCAAGTTTCCTTTAGCAAGCGCCGCGGGCACAGCCTCCCGCTGTTGTCGGTAGCGGCTGAGAAGGAAGAAGATCTGGGTTTGAAATGCATAGCGGTCACGGTCCGCGTAGAAATCTCCGAGAAAAGGATTCTCTTCAAAAATCTCGAGCAGCAATTCTGAATTAAAAGCAGGCTGGAGAAGGCGGGCGAGAGATGTCTTTCCAACGCCTATTACACCTTCGATTGCCAGATACATATCGTAATCTCAGATTTCTGAATGGAGGTGATGTCCTTCGCTGCACAAGGATACTTGCCTTCAAACGAGGATGCAACTCTCAGGGGGTTAATTCAAAATAAAGAAATATTATCTAACCAACGCATTAGTAAAAGTGAGTGCGGAGCAGTTGTTACATCTATATAGATCCTGCCTCGGAGCGGCTCTCTTTTAATTGACAAGGAGGCAGGAT
>CBDTTY010000040.1:0-16247 GCA_965363875.1 uncultured Anaerolineales bacterium | reverse complement strand
AATATCACCCTCCTGGCAGGTCTATTCATATCCGTGTTTGGGAGATGGTTTGGAGCCAGGCGAGGAGGTTGGGCAGCAGCAGCCGCAATTTTCTTATACACACTTCTCGTTGGGGCCGATCCCGCCGTTCAACGGGCTGCCGTAATGGGCGGGTTAGCCTTAACCGCCCGCCACCTCGGCCGCCAGACTCACGGTTTAGCATCACTGTCGGCAGCGGCGATCATCATGACCTTGATCAATCCGCGAACGTTATGGGATGTTGGTTTCCAACTCTCGTTCTTCGCAACCCTCGGATTAATCCTCTACGCCGATCCGCTGCGCGAAGGTGCCATACGCTTTTTTAACCGCTGGCTGACCCCCAACCAATCAGAAAAGATTGCCAACCCCATCTCCGAATTCTTCCTATTCACACTCGCCGCCCAGATCACTACGCTGCCGCTTACTGCCATCCATTTCCGACGGTTATCACTCGTCTCCGTTCTCGCAAATCCCGTGATCCTTCCGCTCCAACCATTGCTCATGATCCTGGGAGGGCTTGCCTCCCTATTGGGCGCTCTATGGTTTCCTCTCGGGCAGCCGATTGCCTGGGTAGCATGGCTATTCCCGGCTTTTACAAACCAGGCGGTGAGGTTCTTCGCCGAGTGGCCTGCAGCAAGCATCTCCCTTGGTTCTTTCGGTTACCCTTTAATCCTCGCCTACTACATCCTGCTCCTGGGTGGAACATGGGTTCTCTCTCTCCCGCCTGACCGCCGTCCTGGCAGAGCAACACTCATCCGCATGCAGGCGGATACAGATCTGCGTCTTCGTTTGAGTCTCGCAGCTCTTGCAGTAATAAGCGGGTTAACCTGGCATAAGCTCGCTCACCAACCCGACGGAGATCTCCACATAACGATTCTTGATGTGGGGGAGGGAGATGCAGTTCTTCTTCGCAGTCCAAATGGCGGCTCCATATTAATCAATGGCGGGTCCAGCCCGATTCAACTTACAGATTTACTCAGCCGTTACACCTCGATCTTCGAGAGAGAACTGGATTGGCTTATCATCGGAGGTACAGCCTACGATCAAGTCGGCGGTTTAACGAGGCTCTCAGACCACTTCGTGATTCGACACAGTCTAATCCCCCGATCTAGCGGGAAGGGGTCATTTCAGCGTGTCTTGGAAGATTTAGACGAAAGTTCGACCCCGAAAACAATCTACGAGCCAGGTCATCGTCTCGCCCTTGGCCAGGGAGCGTTCCTGGAATTCTTGTCCGTATCCGACAGTGGGGCCTTGATAATGGTTCAGTGGGATTCAGCCCGGTTCTTGCTTGCCCCCGGCGCAGATCCGGACCTCATCCACGACTCACTGGATGACCCGCGTTTGCGATCTGTCTCCGCTGTTCTCCTGCCGGCTGGTGGGTACGCCGCGGTCAACCCCGACGAATGGCTAAGACATCTCAACCCCGGGGTCATTCTGCTCTCGCTGCGTACGGGGGAAATGCCCGCGGAACTTCCTAAGAACATTTCCAGCCCTCTGCTAAACAGGTCGATCCTGCGGACAGATATCAACGGGACGATAGATCTTACGACTGACGGGAGCAAACTTTGGATAGAGGTTGAGCGGGTCATCGACTGAACCTCTCCTCATCCATGACCCGGATGTCCTTCTCACAACTAATTGGCTGACACAAGCATTCTTAGGATTCAGTCATGATCTCGCAAACTCTACGAGCTGATCATAATCATTCTTGTCCGCTGCGTGGAGAGCTAGTATATACCTTTTTCGCGCATCACTTCCCTTTGAGAGATCCTTCCCGCCCCAAGAGAATCTAGGAGTTTGCAGGATATTCTCAAGAAAAAGGTCTGCCATTAAACGTGCATGCCGCCCATTCCCGTTTGGGAACGGATGGATTGACACAAGGCGGTGATGAAATTGTATGGCCAGTATGTCGGGTGAAGCCATATGATGTTCTACCCTCCATATAACGTCGTCGCACATGGTCTTTACATCGACTGGAACTCTCCACCACGGAACACCAATATTTTTATCAGTAAGCCGGAATTCCCCCGCCCATTTCCAGACGGTTTTGAACATACGATGATGTAATTTCCTAATGAATGTCCCGTTCAGGATGTCGATAGGTTTTGTTTTATCTAGCCACGCTAGAGCCTCAGCAATATTGTCCTGTTCCCACCGATCCAGTTCACCACGGATAGTGATGTGGGTTAAAATCAATCCCCTTGCCTCATCCGGGTCAATCGGAGTTGCTCCCTCAGGGTATTCAAGCCTATTCATATTCAACTATCATCCCAAAGGGTTGAAGGAAGAGTTTCGATCATTTCTTCGATCATATCGGTCAAGGCATCTAATTCATCATCTTCATTTAGCTCCTGGCCCTCCAGCAACATTGATTGAGATGCGCGTTTTAGACGATCTTCAGCGACTTGCTTTACGCGATCACGAACAGTGTGTTCGAGACTTATCTGAGGAACAAGTGCGTATACAAATACGCAGTCTAAGCAATCTGCTACTTTACGCATGCTTTTTAATGTAACCGAACCTGATAATTCATCTCTTTCGATCTCAGATACACGCTGTTGAGTTACACGTAAGCGATCAGCTAATTGTTTACCACTCATACCCAGGGAATCACGAATAGCTCGGATCCATCCTTTTTGTGGTATTGAGATACCAAGGAGGGAACGAAACTCGAGCAATGTTTTATCCAGTTGTTTTCGTACAAGTTTAGTTCTGTTTTTCATCATTTTCCTCTTTCTGAGTGCGAATATTATGAATTAAAATTCAAAACGAGTGTATATTACAAGATATATCTTGTCAATATCTTGATTATTACAAGGTATATCTTGTCATAACATCAGTTCCTTACAAGGTATATCTTGTCAGAATGTTTGTATTGCTTTATCTAAATAATTGATAAAATCAAAAATATTAATATGCTAGATCATACGACAGACGGGAGCAAACTTTGGATAGAGGTTGAGCGGGTCATCGACTGAACCTCTCCTCATCCATGACCCGGATGTCCTTCCCCGAAATACGCTGGAACCGTAATGATTGACCTCAGGATGGCAATCCGCTATTCTTATAGCGATCTAATTCCGAGTCACAATACTCAATAAAAGGATTCTATTAATGGAAAGCTTCCAGGTCCCACCGCGTAAAGAAATCCCCTTGAAACATCGCTGGAACGACGCCAGTCTATTCCCGAATATAAAAGCATGGTCCAAGGAGTACGAGGCTATCGTCGCTGTGTTGGAACCATTCAAAAAGGAAACTGCAAATTTCAACACAAGCGCCGCCGACCTTGCCAGGACGTTGGACGCCGCTTTTACACTGGCAAACCGCGCCGAGAAGGTCTACCTGTACGCCGGAATGGCACATAACGTAGATATGAAGGACGGTGATGCTGCCGGCAGGCTCAGCCAGGCGCGCAGCTTGTTCGGTCAGGTGAGCGCCGGGCTCGCATTTCTCAAACCCGCGATCCTCAAAATCGGGGAGGGAACGCTTCGATCATGGACTGAAACAGAGCCCGATCTGGCAAAATACGAGCATTATTTCGACAATCTGCTGCGGAAAGCCAAGAATATCCGCTCAGAGGAAGTCGAGGAATTGTTGGGAATGCTGAGGGATCCCTTTGCGGGTGTTTCAGCAACTGCTGGTTTCTTAAAAAATGCGGATTTCGTATTCAAGCCTGGTGTGGACGCGCACGGGGAGGAAGCAGAAATCACACAAGGAAATTACCCCAAGATCCTGACCAATCCCGACCGCGAACTCCGACGAACATCCTGGGAAAACTACTACGACAAACATCTCGCCTTTAAAAACACGCTTACGACTAATCTAGAAACATCCATCAAACAAAATCTTTTTCTAACCCGCACCCGCGGCCATGCTTCGACGCTCGAAGCTTCACTCTTCGAGCACAACATCCCTGTTGAGGTGTTCCACAATCTTATCGGAACCTTCCAGGAGCATCTACCTGTCTGGCACCGCTACTTCGCGATTCGACGAAAGATCCTGGGCGTTGACACGCTCCAACCTTATGATATGTGGGCGCCCCTATCTGTGGATAAACCCGATGTTAACTACGAACAAGCGGTGAAATGGATTTGTGAGGGCATGTCTCCGATGGGTGAGCAATACGTCGAAGCAATGCGGAAAGGCTGTCTCGAAGAGCGCTGGGTAGACATTTACCCCAACCAGGGGAAACGCCAGGGCGCCTTTTCATGGGGAACTGCTGGCACCCATCCCTTCATCGTGATGAGCTTCAATAATACCCTTTTGAGCCTGAGTACATTAGCTCATGAGCTCGGGCATTCCATGCACTCCTACCTCACGTGGCAAAATCAGCCTTTGGTATACAGCGATTATTCACTCTTTGTCGCCGAAGTGGCTTCGAATTTTAACCAGGCGATGGTGCGCGATCACTTGCTGGAGAACGGGAGTGATCCTTCATTCAAGATCGCCGTTATTGAAGAAGCGATGGCTAACTTCTTCCGCTACTTCTTTATTATGCCAACGCTTGCCCGCTTTGAGTTAGAGATGCACGAACGAGTCGAGAACGGAGAGGGACTAACTGCCGACATCCTCATCGAGCGTATGGCCGACTTATTTCAAGAAGGATACGGTGAGGAGGTCCATGTCGATCGAGAGCGCGTAGGGGTCACCTGGGCGACCTTTGGCCATTTATATTCAGATTATTACGTTTATCAATATGCGACGGGGATATCTGGCGCG
The DNA here is from genome assembly GCA_965363875.1 of uncultured Anaerolineales bacterium. Classification (GTDB taxonomy): domain Bacteria; phylum Chloroflexota; class Anaerolineae; order Anaerolineales; family E44-bin32; genus E44-bin32. The sequence goes on along the minus strand of CBDTTY010000040.1, from coordinate 11,510 downwards.
CACGCGCTTGCGGCACGGGTCTTGAGCGGCGAGGATGGAGCGGTGGAGGATTACCTGAATTTCTTAAGCACTGGTAGTTCGCGCTACCCACTGGATGCACTTTCCCAGGCTGGCGTTAATCTGCGCGAACCTCAGCCCGTAAAAGAGACCTTCGCAAAGATGGAGAAAATGGTGGACGTGCTTGAGGAATTAACCGCGGATTAATCTCCAACAGCAAAATACTTACGCGCAGCGTGAGACTCAACCAGAAATCAGGTAAGAAACAACAAGAATCCCATTGTATTCGCTGTGGGAATGCGAGACGACTTGCCAATCACCCTCGCCGAGCATTTCAATACGTTGTATGAGTTTGGCGTGGATCTCGGTAAATGCTTCCTTAACCTCAGGGACTTGTTCGCTCATCGTCTCTAAAACACCAGGGGTCTTCAACCGACGTGTAAGAACGATCATTTTGTATTCTGGATTATTCTCAGCCACGGTCTTTTCCTCCAGATGGTTAATCGATTAGGGATCATAATCCATCAACGCTATTTTTCTCACTGGCGCTTACTCCCGCGACTTTTGCTTAGAAACAGGTAAGCCGACGCGGAATTAAACATCCCTTGTCGGCCTACCAGGCAGCGAGGCATCTTTCAAGCTGCAAGAGTTATGCCGGAAGGGCTCTACTCCAATAGTACTGGATAACGTACATCCGTGCTCGTACACATATGGACATTCCTATCTCGGAGAAACTGCCTAACCGACCCGATTCGGTATCGTGTACGGTTTTTTTATATATAAGCAACAAGACGCATTCAAGTTATTCGCAGCCTTATCGCCGATAGCTCTCCAATAATCTGTAATCACCTGGCTGGCACCTTGACCTTGAGTCTGCAGAACAGCATTTATGGATTCGATGGAGAATTCAAATGCTTTCCAGCGAGGCTTACCACTGCCTATCCGGGTTAATATAAATAGCTAAGAACCATCATCGCCACCCGATGCTGCAGTAGATGCAAGATGCCCTTGGGTCGGCTCTGAGATTCGCAAGACGCAGCTGATGATTTTCTGAGATAGCTGTACCGGCTCTTATCATCTCGTCACAACCGATGATTTGTGTACAATACAAGTTCCACTATCCATATCGTCTAATTCCCCATCCTGTTTGTTCGATCCGTATGGAGGGTCAAATGAAGCGAAAGATTCGTGGCCTAAAACGTATGGCTGTCCAACTTGACCTTAACCTTTACCGGGTCGATGTTCCGATAGCCGGTCTAGCGGATTCCAATCTTAGCGTCGTTGACATCCGTCCTGAAGGGGCAGAACAGACTCTGTTGTTCGTCCACGGCTACGCCGGAGTCGCCGAGACCTGGGAATATCAGATCAACCACTTCATGCGCTTTGCGAGGGTTGTAGCACCGGATCTGCGCGGGCATGGGCAGAGCGATGCCCCCATGACCCAGTATACGATGGATGAGCTTGTCGCCGATCTGGAGCAAATTACTGAGGTGCTCTCATTTCCCGAGAAGTTCGTCTTGATCGGCCATTCCTTCGGTGGAGCTATTTGCATCGATTATGCCGCCCGCCACCCTGAACGCCTCGAAAAGCTCATCCTCCTGGCCACCCCCGGGGAGTACCCTCTGCCGAAAGGCGCTTCATTGCTCTCACGCGTTCCAACAGCCGCTTTCCGACCGTTTTGGCGCTTCCGACCTCGGTGGAATGCAGAGATCCATGTGATGAAACGGATGATGCTCAACAACATGCAAAAATGGCAGGGCTGGGATCTCATGAAATCTATCCGAACGCCCACGCTACTTATCACCGGTGAGCGCGACCGGTATTTTCCCAGTCACGTTTACGAGCGTGTCGCTGAGGGGATCCCCAACGCGGAAGTGATCAACATCGGAGCATCGAAGCACAAAGTTCAGCTCGAACGCCACGAAGCGGTTAATCGCGACATCGAGCGGTTCATTGCCCCTGAAGACGATGCCAAACGCGCCTCTTGGCGGGAAGGTTTCGACCGATCACCCACTCATCCCGATCGTCCCTGGCTGCCCAGCTATGGCTCATACACTCCCCACACTATCCCCATCCCACACCATCCACTGCACAAATTCCTCGAAGTTGCCGCTAGTTGGTTTCCCTCACGGACAGCGACCGTCTTCTACGGCTCAAAACTCACCTATCGTCAACTAGAGCGGCGGGTGAACCAATTCGCCCATTCACTTCATGGCATGGGCGTGCGACCGGGCGATCGCGTGATGATCGTCCTGCCCAACATGCCCCAGTTGATCATCGCCTATTACGCGACGCTGAAAATCGGCGGGGTTGTCGTTCTGCCAAATCCTGATGCAAGAGGGGTGGGCATCGTGCAGCAGTTAATGCAGACAGAAGCAAAAGTGCTGGTCACCCTACGCGAGTTCACCGAGTTGGTAAACTCGGTTCAGGACACACTGCGCATTCATGTTGTTGTGACGGCAATAAAGGACGCACTCTCCCGCCGGACCTACAGGCAACTTTTCGCCCGTTGGGGAATTGACGATCGATCCCAAACACCTGATGAAGCAAGCAGCGGATTGGACATGGATCAAATGATGATGGATGCTGCCCGGGAACCTCCTGATGTGCAGGTCTCACCCGGCGATCTGGCCGCGATCCTCTTTACGAGCGGTACAACCGACGAGCCAAAAGGTGTCTGTTTGACGCATGAAAATCTCGTCGCCAATGCACTCCAAACGCGCCACTGGATCCCCGATCTAGAGACCGGCCGTGAGACCTTCTTGGCCGTGCTTCCATTGACGCACAGTTACGGCATGACCAGCGCTATGAATATTCCGATTGCCCTGGGCGCGACGATCGTCCTTCTCCCTGTATTTGAATTGGAACAGGTTCTCGACCACATTAAAGAATATCAACCGACCATATTCCCAGGCGTGCCTTCGATCTATATGGCTATTAACACAGCGCGCAATGCGCGCTCTTATGGCGTCTCCTCGATCAAAGCCTGCATCAGCGGGGCAGCACCACTGCCAATTGAGGTCCAGGAGAAATTCGAGAAGCTCACAAAAGGTCGATTGGTCGAGGGGTACGGTCTGACTGAAGCCTCTCCTGTAACCCACGCAAGTCCTTTCGCTGGGCCTCAGAAACCAGGCGCGATGGGCATACCCATCCCGAACACAGATGCAAAGATCATCGATCTCGTCTCGGGAGAGGATCTGCCTCCCGGAAAGATCGGCGAACTTCTCGTGCGCGGTCCCCAGGTGATGAAAGGTTACTGGGACGAGAAAACAGGTGGCGTTGATCCAGGAACCACTATCGAAGATGGATGGTTGCATACGGGTGATGTCGCGGCGATGGACACGGATGGTTTCTTCACGATCATCAGTCGAAAGCGCGACACGATCATGGCCGGTGACTATAGCATCTACCCGCGCGATGTAGAAGAGGTGCTTTACGAGAACAGCAAGGTCTTGGAGGTCGCCGTTGTTGGCGTCCAGGCCGAGGACGGTGGACAGCGTGTGAAAGCCTTCGTCGTCCCCCGCCCCGGCAGCGAACTCTCGAAGGAAGAGCTCATCGAACTTTGCCACAGGCGGCTAGAACCTTATGCTGTTCCCTGGGAAATCGAGTTTCGTGAGGAGCTGCCCAAATCATTCGTGGGTAAAGTTCTGCGAAGAATGCTTGTCAAGGACACGACTTAGCATCTCACCGCTTTTCCTGCTGGCAACTGAAGATATCGGTGACACCACCTACAATTTGTGGGTTAGCCACCTTTCCGCTCTGATTCTGGCTGAGGAGCACCAGCAAGAACCCGAATCCTTAATCTTGGACCAGGGTCAAACTGGTCGTACAATAAGGAGATTCCGTTGCTTTTGAAGAGATTGGGCATCGTCTCTATTCTCATAATCGGCAGTGTGCTAATGTTTCAACCTTCCTGGCTTCTCAACCGACTCTCCGCTCACTCCCCCGATGTCCTATACTCCGTTCAGACAGAGGAGCCCATTCTCGCCCTGACGATCGACGACGGACCCGATCCATCGACCACACCTAGTATTCTTGATCTTCTAAAGGAACATGGAGCGCGAGCGACGTTTTTCTTACTATCCGATCATATTCCAGGCAACGAAGCCCTTGTCCAGCGTATCGTGAATGAGGGTCATGAGATCGGCAACCATCTGACCGACGATCAACCGAGCATCCGTTTTTCTGTGGACGAGTTTGAGGGTCGATTAATCCACGCCCAGGCTGTCCTTTCCCAGTTCGGCGAGATTCACTGGTTTCGGCCTGGATCTGGCTGGTATAACAAATCCATGCGCTCTGTCCTTATTCAGCATGGGTATCGACTCGCCTTAGGTTCCATCCACCCCTTTGACTCTCAAATCCCCTCATCCTGGTTTGCATCCAACTTCATCCTATGGCGGGCTCACCCCGGAGATATCATTGTTTTACATGACTATGGCAGCCGCGGTCATCGTACGGTGGACACTTTAGATAAGGTTTTACCGGCGCTCATAGCCCGCGACTTTCGCATTGTTACGCTAACAGAATTATCCGAGCAAGCGCAGAGTGAGGATTAAACCTCGCGACCCCACACACGAATAAAAGATGCGCTTTACAACTTTCCGTAAACAGAGGAGATAGAGATGGAATTAACCCCTTTTCAATCGCTTGCAGAACGGTTGAACGCGCTCCCGGATGGTTTCCCTCCGACGGAGGATGGCGCGGAACTACGCTTGCTCCAATTTCTCTATACACCGGAGGAAGCTCAGCTTGCTGCTCAGCTCCGTTTGACAAAAGAAACTTCGAACGAAATCGCCTCGCGCCTCGAACTGGACCATAAGACCATTCGCGATCTATTGAAGAAGATGTCCCGCAAGGGGCTCATTGCCGCCGGAAAGGTTGATGGCGGCATCGGATTCGGCTTAGAGCCCTTCGTCGTCGGTATCTATGAAAACCAGGCTGGGCGCATCGATAAGAAGTTAGCCGAGCTCTTCGAGGACTACTACCAGCAGGCATTTGGCACCGTAGTGGATATTCAACCCCAATTCCACCGCGTGATTCCAGTCGATGAGACTGTGGATGTCTCTATGGAGGTTCTCCCTTACGAAAGTGTGACCTCGCTCATCGATCAAGCCAATTCTTGGGGAGTCCTTGATTGCATATGCCGGAAGCAGAAGGCACTCATCGGCGAGGCCTGCGACCACCCTGTGGAAGTATGCATGGTGTTCAATGAGCGCCCTGACGCCTTCGATGGGAATCCCGTCATTCGCGCTTTGGATCGCGAAGGGGCGTATGCCGTCATGCGTACAGCAACCGAAGCCGGTCTAGTGCATTCAATCAGCAATAAACAAGACGGGCATTCGTATATCTGTAATTGCTGTACGTGCTCCTGCGGGATCCTGCGCGGTATGGCCGAGATGGGTGTGGCGAACGTCGTTGCCCGCTCACCTTTTGTCTCCACGGTAGATGAGGATCTTTGTACGAAGTGCGAAATCTGTTCGGATTACTGCCAGTTCGACGCCATCACCTATCAGGAGATCGCCGTCGTTGATCGGAATCGCTGTGTGGGCTGCGGCCTATGCGCGCTTCATTGCCCTGACGAAGCGATGACCCTCGAACGCAGACCTGCTGAAGAAGTACTGCCAGTTCCCGAGACAATCTCCGAGTGGCGCATGGACCGTGCCGCTGCCCGCGGCATTAAAATGGATGATGTGCTTTGAATCCATTTAAAAAGTCCGGGAAATCTCGAAGCAACCTACACCTCCCCGGCAGGGAAAAACCGTATGTCATGGCCCATCGCGGGAATAAGGTTGCCTTCCCTGAGAATACGATTTCTGCCTTTCAACAGGCGCTGCAAGACGGCGCCGATCTCATCGAAACCGACCTACATCTATCGGCAGATGATGTTTTCATGTGCATTCACGATGGAACCGTTAATAGGACGACGGACGGCAGCGGAGCTGTAGCTGAAATGAGCTTGAGCGAGCTGAAGACGTTTAACGCCGCAGCAGCCCGTCCAGAGCTTCCTCCCGAGCCAATTCCCACCCTGAGAGACCTCGCTGAGATTCTCCCTGCAGACATCGGGCTGGCTTTGGAGCTGAAAACCGACCGCTTCCTCGAGCCAGCCACATGCCGGCGCCTCGCTCAGGAGTTAGAACAGCTCGGCTTGAAGGCCCGCACTGTGGTGCTTTCATTCAGTTTGTCGCGATTGGATACCCTCCGCCTGGTCGCGCCTGATTTGCCCGTAGGCTGGATCACGCTCTCCAAAATCTGGCCGATCTGGGGTGTTGAGATGATCGGGCCATTCTGGCCACTACTTTTCCTGAACCCTTTTTATGTATACCTTGCTCATTCCCGCCAGCAGATTATCTGTCCGCTTGATCCCAAACCGGATTCGCGCCTCTGGTATTACCGTTTCCTGCGCTGCGATGCCGTCCTCACAGATAATCCCGCCGAAACATGCCGGTTGCTGGGAAGGTAGCATGAGGGGTAAGTCCAAGACGGTCCAACGGTTAATACAGATCACCAGATTTCACTTGTCCACATGAAAAATCAAGTGCAGAACGAGGAGGATTGAATGGCCGTCGACAGTTTCAAATTCCTACCGCGTTTGATCGCCATGTTTTACCGCATGACCAAGCGGGAGCCGGAAATGCCGATCCCCTGGACACCACTCGGACGCCCACTAAGTGAATGCACGTTCGGTCTGGTGACATCCGCAGGTCTGTACCTGCGCAAGTCCGATCGCCCATTTGACGTCGAGGGCGAGCGCCAGAAACCCACCTGGGGTGATCCCAGCTTCCGGATCATCCCCAGCGACATCGAGAGCGGCGCAGTTGGCGCGAGCCATCTTCACTTCAACACCACTGATGTAGAGGCTGATTTCAACATCCAGCTCCCAATCCATCGCTTTCTCACCTTGGTGGAAGAGGGGCGAATAGGTGGATTGGCTACAAGCAACTATTCTTTCATGGGCTATCAGGGCTTCCCTCCCGACACAACAGAATGGGAGGAACGCTATGGCCCCGAGGTGGCGGAGGCTTTCCTGAACGAGGGCGTCAACTGTGTCCTGCTCACACCGGCTTGACCGGATTGTGCGATTAACGTGCCCGTGTTGGCACGAACACTCGAAGCCGCAGGGTTGTCGACAGTTTTCGTCACGATGATGCCGTATTGGGCGGAGAAAGTTGGCGCCCCCCGGTCTCTCGCTGTGGAATTTCCATTCGGTCACTCCCTCGGTGAACCCGGAAACGTAGAACAGCAAATGCGGGTCATCCGCCAGGCCCTGGATGTCCTTGAAACCGCGGAGAAACCCGGTACGATTAGCCACTCTGATGAACGCTGGCCGCATCCCACCGATCAGGCGATCAAGGCCTGGCAGCCAAAAGAACCTTCGCCGGTCATCGCCTCTTTAGCTCCTACGTTTAAAGAAATGCTGAGGAAGCGTCGTGAAAAACGAGAATAGCGATCTCACATCATGATTCGGGGCGAGAGTCATCTGAACGAAATCTAATCAGTCTTTTGGGCGCTGGTGAACTGCCCCTTCCTTTGAGCCCTGTAACACTTGCATCATGCAGCCGGCATCCTTAGACTTAACGTCGATGAATCCTGGAACTTTACGGAGAGATGGAATGCGAAACATTATGAGGCTTTTAATCGGGGTCGTCCTATTAGGTCTTCTCGCCGGTTGTTCAGTTTCCAGCTCTGAACCCCCCACGCTCGAGCCGCCCTCAACTTATCCCATCCTCATCAGCGAGGTGATGGCTGGAAAACAGGGCAATAACAATTATGAATTCATCGAGTTATATAACCCGGGTGATAACCTGATCGACCTTCAAGGCCGGTCACTCTGGTATCGACTCGCAACGAGCGAGGATGATTTGCCGGTCTACTCCTGGGAAACCCTCGCACTTATCCCTCCACATGGGCACTATCTGCTCGTTCGATCTGGCGAAGACCTTGGCCTCCCAGCTGATGCATTCTTCGCACAAGGTTTAAATACCTCTGGAGGAGGTCTCACGCTGCGTGATGCATCCGGTTCCGCCGAAGACAGCCTGGGCTGGGGGATAGCGCCTGAAGGATTTCTCGAAGGAGTGGCCGCGCCTAAAATCCAGAACGATACTTCCCTCGAAAGAAAACCGGGAGGCGATGCGGGAAATACCTCGGACACAGACAACAACGAGACCGATTTTCTCGCGCAATCTATTCCCTCACCCCAAAATATAAGCAGTGCGGCAGCCCCCGCTATCGACGTTCCGTTCCAGATCGAATTATCCATGCCTGATTCTCTTAAACCTGGTGAGAACTTCCCACTCAACCTGACGCTTCGAAATAACTCCGCTCAATCGATCTCGAATCTCAGCGTCGAACTTCCGATCCCCTCCGAGTTTACGGTTATCGAGTCTCCCGCTGCCGTCACGCTGAGTGGAACTGCTGCAACCTGGACGGTTTCCGACCTTCCTCCGTCTGCCGAAGAGATGATCCAAATCACCCTGAATGTGCCGTGGACATATTTCACCACCGCATTTCGAAATTACTACGCGCACTCCTCCGCCGACGGCACCTATGCATTCGGCGAACCCTATTGGATCTCTGTGTCCACCGGCAGCATTCCAATCGGGGTCGCACGCTCTCTCATCGGATCTGTTGCAACGATCGAAGGCGTCGCCACGATGTACACCGGCGGGTTTTTCGCTGGCGCAGGAAACGTTAAGTTGTATCTAGAGGACGACAGCGGGGGGGTACAGATCTACGTCCCGACCGGAGAGGGCGCACTCGATGTCCCCATCGGCGCAACCGTACAAGCTCGAGGGGTTATGACTCTTTATCGTGGCGCCGTTGAACTCATACCTGACACTCCCGAGGACGTTGAGGTAATCTCCTTCGGCGAAGGACCTGAAGCGATTCCTGTATCGCTGCAGTTTGCTGTTCACGACAACGAAGATCTTCCGGGAAGGTTGGTCGCAGTGGAAGGCACCGCCAGCCGGATCGAGGAGTTTTCCTACAGCTATGAGATCGACCTCGTAGACGACGAAGGCAATTTGTTATCGCTTTATGTCGACAAACTGACGGAGGTCTCGACCGAAGCGTTGGAAGAAGGCAGGATCTATCTTGCATCGGGGATTATGGAGATACGCGATGGGCGCATGCAGCTAAATCCGCGCCAACAGGATGACCTGGTGGAGTTATTCCCGCCTGTTGTTCAGATTTCAATAGACGCGCCAAACACGATCCAATCGGGCGAGGTCATTACCATCACGATTAATGCCTCAAACCACACTTTGGAACCAGTTAAAGACTTACAAATCTGGGCACCTTACAACGTAGAAGGGGCACGTTTTGTCGAGGCGCTCGACGATGGTGAAGTATCCGCGGACATCCTGAAATGGATCATCCCTGAGCTCCCGGGAAATGGTGGAACAACGAGCGTGAGCTATCGAGTGCAGGCACAAGCGCTTGATGGTGCCCTCCTCATCGATGGTTACGGAGCTCAAGCTCCATCCACTGTTGAAATCCTGGTCGGTGAACCAAAACAAATCTTCTTGGGAAGCTACGTTCCCATATGGGCGATCCAGGGCTCGGGTGATCGATCACCTTACAAACTAGAGTATGTGACAACTACGGGCGCCGTTATCGGGGTTTTCCCTGATATGGCTGGGTTCTGGATTCAAAACACAACTCCCGATCAGGATTCTGAAACATCCGAAGGTCTCTTCATCTCCACAGGCGAACTCCCCATGCCGGTCGCACTCGGGGATCGAGTTGAGGTTGGAGGAAAGATACGTGAAGTCTCGGCACAGACGCAGCTCGAGATCTCCTCGGCAGATGACATCACGGTCTCAGGATCGATGTCAGCATTGCCTGCAGCCTTCCTTCTGGATCCTCCGGCGGATGAAGATGAATCCGCTCTCTATTTCGAAGCGCTGGAAGGCATGCTCGTATCTGTTGATGAACCAGCCTATGTAGTCGGTCCAACAACTCGCTTCGGCGAATATGTAACTGTACTCGCTAAACACGAGATTCTCCGTGTCATGCGTGGTGAACCGAACGGGTTGCTTATCGTGGTCGATGACGGCTCCAGTGAAGAACACTTAGACACTTCGACTCTCCCCTACACCGTGTCCACTGGCGACCAGATCGCTGATTTACAAGGGCCGCTCGCTTTCACCTTTGGCCAGTATAAAATTCAGCCGAATTACTCACCTAAGATCACATCTTTCCCTCACGATCCCGAATCGCTTCCCTCAGTTGAACCCCCGGAATTCAGCTTGATGACGTGGAACGTCGAGAATCTCTTCGACATCCTTGATCCGCACCCTTCCAGCCCGCCTCGCCCTCGTAAGGCGAAATATGAACTCGACCTTACGAAAGTGGCGAATACGCTGCTGGCGGCGGGGGCGCCCACCATCGTGGGCTTACAGGAAGTTGAAAACCTCGGCATCATGGAGGACCTTGCCGCGCATGAACTGCTCTCATCCTTCAGCTATCTGCCGGTTCTGATCGAAGGAACCGACAGCCGCGGGATCGATGTGGCTTACCTGGTGCGAGGCGATCGCGCCCAGATCCTGGATGTGCAACAATTCGTTGCTCCGGAAGGTCTGACGAGCCGGCCACCGCTCCTCATCAAGGTCCAACTGGACATGGGAGATGAGAATCACATTCTTTACGTCCTCAATAACCACTTCACCTCACTCGCCGGTGGGGAAGCAGCGACGGAGCCGCGCCGGGCAGCCCAGTCTGCCTGGAACGTCGAGATCATCGAACGCCTGCACTCCGCTGACCCGGATGCACACGTCGTCGTGCTGGGCGATCTGAACTCCTTCTACGACTCGCTCCCGATTGACGTCCTGCGCGAGTCTGGATTGATGCATGCATTTGATCTCTTGCCCGGAGAAGAACGTTACACATATATCTATCAAGGTGTCGCCCAGACACTCGATCACATCCTCGTTTCACCCTCACTTTGGGCAGCGCTTGAAGAGGTGAATGTCCTGCACACTAACGCGGACTTCGCAATGCCCGATCCTGAGGATGATTCCCCCATCCGTAAGTCGGATCATGATCCGGTGATTGTAATTTTGGACGGCGCGCGGATTGAGTAATCTCGGGGACAAACTGAATATCTAAAGAAGAGCGAGGGTATTGCTTGATTATGTCGCTTCTATTCGGGATTCAGACATCCATAAGCCGGTCACGCGCATCGAGCGCCTGACCGAAGATCAACCCCAGAAAAGCCAGGATGAAAACAGCGGCGAAGCCTGCATAGTCCACCCACGCGCCTTGAAAGATATATGGCAGCACGAGCAGGATTGCTAAACCCGCCAGCATCCCGATGACCGTACCCCTGATGATCTTAGGAAGCTCCGTCCAAATCTTTTTGAGAGAAAAAGATTCAAGGCTGCTGCGATGTTTTTGGGCAGCACCTCTCTGGGCTTTCCTCTCCTTGATTTTAGGATCGCGAAGTTGGATCTGTCGATCTCTAATCCTGCGTAGGCGCTCCTGCTCATTCTGATTGCTCATGATTGCCTCCGCGT
>CBDTTY010000039.1:0-16346 GCA_965363875.1 uncultured Anaerolineales bacterium | reverse complement strand
CCTAGGCTTTAGGAGAGCCTCGCTCTATCCTATTGAGCTACTGGGGCTTAACGAGATTATAGCACTCTACCATTGTCCGACTTCACAAGTCCATCACGCCCCGGAGACCTGAATCATATAGGCGGGTATGGGCTCCCGCCGCCCAATAACCTGGATTGGCTCTAGTTGTTCGGCTTCGACTTTGTGGGCTCGCTCATAAGTCTCCAGGCTCAGCAGAATCTGCCCTCCATCTGCCTGCTCCTGAAGGCGCTTTGCCACGTTGACCACATCGCCGACAACAGTGTAGTCCATCACTTTCTCAGAACCGATATTTCCGACCACCGCTTCCCCGGAGTGCAGGCCAACACCCAGACCCAGACCCTCTAATCTGTCCCCCGATTCTTCCCGTAATTTTCCGAAGAGCTGCTGCATCTCAATCGCCGTATCGACCGCGCGTTTTGCGTCATCTTCGTTTGTGACAGGTGCACCGTAGAAGGCCATGAAACCATCTCCCAGGTACTTGTCAAAAGTTCCACGGTGCTTGAATACCACTTGGCTCAGCGCCTGGAAGATGTGGTTAAGCGTTTCAATGACTTGTTCGGCGGTATGTTCAGATGTAAAGCGGGTGAAGCCGCGGATGTCTGCGAAGATAACCGTCACCTCGTAGCTATCCCCTCCCAAACGCAAGTAGCGTTCGGGGTCGGTCAAGATGATGTCGGTAACGTCCTCCGCCAAGAAGCGGTCCAAGACCTGTCGTAAGAGGCGATTTCGGGCTTCAATATCGTCGTGCAACTTCTTCATACGCAGCAGCGAGCGCACACGCGTCAGCAGAACGATCGAGCTGTACGGCTTGGTTACGAAATCATCGGCCCCAACCTCGAGCGCTTTGAGTTTCTCATCCTCGCTGTCTAGCGCAGTGACGATAACAACGGGGACAAATCGAGTCGAGGGTGTGTCTTTAAGCGCCTGACAGAGCGTCAAGCCATCCATGTGTGGCATTTGCACATCGACCAGTGCCAAATCGGGAGGCTCATCCAATGCCAGTGCCAGCGCATCTTTTCCGTCCACCGCCGTCACCACGTCACACCCCGATGAAGTCAGGTAAGCCTTTAGTAGATCCCGATTTAACCAGTCATCGTCGGCAACAAGGATTCGGGGTGGTCGGTTGAAGATATCGTTCAGATCCATTTTTTTCCGTCTATCCGTTGGTTATCTAGAATACCACTGATTGGGAAGTGGCGATATTAAAGAGTTGCCTGGGTCCTCGTTAATAGAGTCGAAGCAAAGGACATGAACACAGGGACTTCCGCACCAAACTGAAATCGAAGCCATCCTTAGGCTCCGATTTTCTATCCATTTATTCCGGTCCGGTGTGCTGGAGAAACGTACTCCTTAGACAAACGAGTGTGGCCATGCGCTCCCTACGGCAAGTAGCGGAAATTCACTTCGGTTCGATTTTCGCCTGGGGCAAGGTCGATGCTATGGAAATCGGGGTCAAACGTTTGCTGGTTCAGATCACGCCATAGGCAGTACTTGCCCGCGGGGACATTGAAAAAGCTATAGCTACCATCGGCGGAGCTTGATGAGGCGGTTGCGAAGGTCGTGGTTCCAGGGCAGGCTCCCTCTTTAAGGAAGAGATTCGCACCTGAGATGTGACCATCGACAGAGTCACCGCGCTGACCGTTGTGGTTTCCGTCAATGTAGGCATAACCCCGAATAGAGCCTGGGGAGGGGATGGGAGTCGGAGCTACTGAACGAATAGGCAGAAGGCTGGTATCACCGCTCACCGTAGCATACTTTCCCCAGAGCCAGCACTCATGTCCGGGATAATCGGGGTTGTCCACCACCCAATAGTTTAAGACGCTGCCGCGCGCGAGTATCTCCGTCGTTTCCCCAACTAACAGCGCCCCCACCATGTCATACACTTTCCCCGGACCCGACCGACAGTTGCTGTCCAAACTGACTTCGATGATTGGCACCGCAGGTGTTGGGGTATAAATCGGGGTTGGCGTGACGGTCGCTGGCCCGGACGCTAATGTTAGGGAGGGGGTCGATGCTTGCACGGTCGCCTGCGCCTCCTGTGATTGGATGGCATGGACCGTCGCCTGTGCGATGGCATCAAGCGCCTGGTAAGTTTGTGTAGCCACCCTAGGATCCATCCCATCAGAAATCGTACAAGCTGAGAGGGTTATAAGAACGATGATCAAGGCCAGGAGAAAATATTTGCTTGGTGTCTTCACAGTTTCAAGATTATCCATTAGGTGCTCATTTGCGCAAACGCCCCCAATACTCATACCTCGTTTCACACACAATAGGTTGAGTATTGGATAGTGCATTTTTCGGTTATTAGTAAACATGTATGCCTTCACAAATAGCTTCGGTTCCGTGTGTACTGACACTCAAGTCCTGTCGACAATGATCGACGTGCGAAGTATGATGGAAAAACCACCTACCGGTTATAGCGATGATGGACAAGCGTGCCCTAACTCGATCTGTCTTATTTTCCCTCTGCCTTCTCGCCCTGGCGTTTGGCCCCGTAGCTCAGGCTGCACAAAGCGCCTCCTCCGGCTGGGAGCATATTGCCGCGGGGGTTGATTTCCAGATGTTCTGGCTTCCGGGCCCGAATCGTGCGTATGTCGCCCGCATGGATCGGGATCAAGCGGACACCATCCTCGAGAGCAGCATCGCCCAGGGCAGGCTTTCCGGAGGGTTGGAGACGGTCAGCGGCATGGCCGAGCGCTACGATGGCGCCATTAACGCCTGGGGGGATACATGGGGTGCCCGCAACCGCGTTGTCGTCGCGATCAACGGGTCCTTCTACGATCCCGATACGGGGATTGCCCACGGCGGCGTGATCCACTCCGGGTGGTACTCAAAATGGTTTGACGAGCTCTCTGGCATCAGCGGCCTGTCATGGAAGGAAGACAACAGCATCTTCCTTGGTCAATGTGTGGTCCACCGCCCGGGGAAGCAGGTGCTTACGAATCTAACAACCGGGGACCGCATGGAGATACACGGAATTAACACCCGCCCCCGGAGCGATCAGTTAATCCTGCTCACGCCACAATTCGACCGTGACAGCAAAAGAGGGTCTAAAGGGGTCGACGTTCTGGTAGAGCTGACCCGACCCGCTACGTTAATGCCCTACCCGCATATGGTCACAGGCATCGTGCGCGAGATCCGCATCGCGCCGGGCTCAACCCCTATCCCGTTCGACCATGTGGTTCTTAGCGGATGGGGGAATACCGATGACCAGTTGGTGCAGTTTCTAGCGGAGGGGGATGCCATCGGCCTATCGCTCGAGATCACACACCTTGACCAGGACTGTAAGTACCCCGCACCCGAGGAGTGGACCAAGTCATACGCGAGCATCGCCGGAAATATCATCTTCCTTTATGAAGACGAGATTCAAGAATTCGAGCAGCGTGGCGCCTTGCTGCTACATCCACGAACCGCGATCTGTTACAACCAGGATTATCTATACTTCGTCGTCGTCGACGGTCGTGACAATGCGTACAGCATCGGGATGACCGTCCTCGAGTTGGCACATTTCTGTCAGGAAGAACTCCATGCCACCGAAGGCATCAACCTCGATGGCGGCGGCTCGTCGACGATGTGGGTGAACGGCGAGGTGATGAACCGGCCCTCCGATGGCCACGAACGCACTGTGGCAAACGGGATGATGATGGTTATCGTCGAGCCGATGGAAAAGTCGTCAGCGTTCTCTCCTGGGGTGCGGGTCGCCGCTCAATACCCCACAAACATACATCTCGGTCCCGGGACGAACTTCCCCGCCCTAACTTCGGTAGATACCGATTCCCAGGGGACCGTCCTCCATCAATGGAATAGATTAAACGGAGTGCTCGCCAAAAACACTAATTGGTGGAAGGTCGATTTTTCTGGCACGATCGGCTGGGTGGATGAAGCTGCTCTGTCCGCCGTCATCGATACCCCTTTGGCTAGTTTGCCCTAAAAGCAGCTGTTGTTCCCTCAATCCCTTTAAGTCACTGCTCAAATAATAAGATCAGAAAATCAACCTGATGAAGATGGAATGACGCCATTCCGAGTCTAGATTTCAATTGCATTGGATCCACTTTTCAATTTCAAATAACAAACGAAACCAACAGTTTGACTTTATAGAACGGATGTGCTAAGCTGGTTGTGAAGCAAAGGGTCTCGGGGGATTGTGAAGACCCATCACGCACGTCTCAACTGCCCGGCCCGCATTGTATTGCTGGCCGGGTTGATTTTCTTTCTGTCTGCTTTTTCGTTTCCCAGACGAAAAGGTGCGGTACCCGCTTCCTCTGAAACACCCTCCGCCCCGACACAATCCCCTACTCCATCTCCAACCTACACTCCTGGCGAGACCGTCACCGTAGAACTGCCGCCTTCCCCTGTCGCGAGCGAAACACCAAGGCCATCGTCAACCCCATATCCGCTGCATACGCCCACGCTGAGCGAAACGGTGTCTCCATCACCGCCGCCGGAAGCCACGTTGGATCTAACGCCTTCTTCAACCACTCAACCTCCTTTCACGCCCACACCGAGCGAGACAGTATCTTCCTCACCGACATTGACAGCCACGCTGCCTCCTGCACCTTCCTCTACCAACACAGAAGTTCCCCGGACCTATCCTCCGCTCAGCATTTTAATCAACGAAGTCGCCTGGGCGGGCACCGTTGCTTCTTCAAGCGACGAATGGATCGAGCTGCTCAACACCACGGATGAAAACATCGATTTGTCGGGTTGGACGCTGACGGATGGCGACGATCTTCAACTACACCTGCAGGGCACGATTGCCCCTTACAGCTTCTATCTCCTTGAGCGAACCGATGACGGCACCATCGCAAATATCTCAGCCGACCAGATCTATTCGGGGAATTTGCGAAATGATGGCGAGACCCTCCGCCTTTTCGATCCCAGCGGGTCTATGGTGGATAGCGCAAATATCATGAGTGGCGCGTGGCCTGCCGGCGACTCCGGCTCGCGCTCCAGCATGGAGCGACGAGGGGGTGAAGATCAAACCGGTAATTGGGTGACCTTCACCGGCTGGGGTGGAAACGGCCATGATGTCGATGGCAATCCGATCCGCGGCACTCCTCGACAATACAACTCCATCTTTTTCGCCTCCCCAACTCCATCTTTAACCCCGACCACAAATGCCCATTACTCTCCACAATACCTGCTCATCAATGAAATCGCCTGGGCTGGAACCGTTGCTTCCTCCAGCGACGAGTGGATCGAGCTCTTCAATCCAAACTCAGACCCTGTTGATCTTGCCGGTTGGTCCCTCAACGACGGCGGGGACATTGCTGTCACCCTCACGGGTATCATCGCCCCTTATAGCTATTTCTTGCTGGAGCGAACGGACGATAACGCCATTTCCAACATCGCTGCTGACCTAATCTACTCAGGAAATCTCAACAACGTTGGAGAGCGTTTGGAATTGCGCGATCCTTCCGGGGCGGAGATTGACAGCGCAGACGGATCGAGCGGATGGCCCGCGGGCAGCCAAAGCACGCATGCCAGTATGGAGCGAATCGGGGGCGCCGACATCCCTGGGAATTGGACATCTTACAATGGGGGCGGCGGGAGTGGTCTCGATGCTCACGGAGGTCCAGTTCCGGGTACGCCGCGGCAAATGAACTCTCCCTTCCTCTCCTCACCATCCCCCACGCCAACTTCTCAACCGACCATCTTCCAGCCGTTGGCTGTAATCATCAACGAGGTCGCCTGGGCAGGCACTCATGCTTCCGCGAATGATGAATGGATAGAACTGCACAACCCCGGGACGACCCCGATTGATCTCACAGGCTGGGTTCTTTCTGATGGCAGCGATCTACGCATTGCCCTCGCAGGCACGATTACAACCCGCGGCTATTACCTTCTGGAGCGAACAGACGATGATACGGTTCTTGACATCCACGCCGATCAGATATACAGCGGCGGTTTGAGGAACGACGGAGAGGGCCTCAGGCTGCAGGGCCCGAGCGGACAAGTGATCGATAGTGCAAATCTGGGTGGGGGCTCCTGGCCCGGGGGCAATCAGGGGACTCGGAGAACGATGGAGCGCCGGGGAGGCGAGGATCGTCGCGGGAACTGGGGGACCTTCACCGGTTGGGGCGGAAACGGACGTGACGCGCAAGGAAAGCAGATCCAAGGGACGCCCCGTCAACCTAACTCTGTGTTATTCCCCACGCCCGTGCCGACCTGGATCCCTGGGAAAATCGTAATCAACGAGGTGTTGATACGGCCTCATTACGATTGGGAGGGAACCGGCGGGATTGACCCGAAGGACGAATTCATCGAACTGCTCAATCTCGGTCCTTTTACGGTCAACCTGAGAGGTTGGTGGTTGGATGACATTGCCGATGCAGGATCAAACCCATACGAGCTCCCGGGGGTGACGCTTCGACCCGGTGAATTTGTAGCTTTTTTCCGGTCGCGCACACGGATTGCGCTGAACGATGGTGGCGATACTATTCGCTTGCTCTCGCCCGACACCCGTGTGATCGATAAGATCTCCTACAAGCGTGTGCGCGCCTACAACTTGTCTTATGGGCGTCTGCCAGACGGCTCGGGTCATCTACATTACGGCTTATGGCCAACCGCAGGTGAGCCGAACCGCCTCTTTCTTGAGGGCACTATTGGAACAGAAAAGGAAATTGTTGGCGTGTGCGCGCCTGGAGTATCCGCCAGGATGCGGTTCCCGCGCCTCGGGCGCCATCCAGAATTGGTGAACCGGTTGAGTTCACAAGGGCACTTGCTCTGCTCCACCGGGCATTTCGATCTCGCAGATGCGGAGAGCGCCCCTCTGTCTATTACTAAGAATTAAATCCCTGCAATCAACCAGAGGGGATCTCCGCGCCGATCAATAGGGAACCCCGTACAAACCCCCGGGAGCCAGCAGGGTATCCCTTATTGGAATCCAGATCAATAAACCCAGAACGACAGCCAACAACGCGCCGACCAGGAGCAGGACGGCGAAAATGCCGATCGTCTTTCCCCAGGATATGCGGTTGACGGATTTCACGGCCAGAAGGGTGAGCACCAGGCTGTAAATCCCAAGCGGAATTGTCAGGCAATTTACCAGGGGAATCCACCCGATTGCGCCGCTGATGAGCGTGAGAGGTGCAGTGAAAGCGGCCAGCGCATACGCCATTTCAGTGAAGGTTCCTTCTCCCCCAAAGGCGTTTGCTGTGAACTGCACTATTCCAGAGTAAATAAGTATGCCAATAGAGCTGATGAGAGCGACCATAGGCAAACCGCAGATAAAGACACCTACAATCATCAAGCCCCCCGGAAGCAACAATCCTGCTTCCTGTTCAAGCGCCTCAAATAGACCTGGTCCGGCCAAGAGACCCGAAAACAATATCTGCATAGTTGAAGTAATTAGGAAGGAAATCGCGCTTGTAATGGCGATCCAAATCAGCGCCCGACCGAGCGATCCGTTCGGGTCATCCGCCAAGCTGCGGAATGTCTCCTCGTTTGGGCGTGTGAGTGCCATCCGCCAAGATTCAAACCAGGAATATGTCCCATACGCGGTTGGAATAGCACCACCCCCTGTCTCTGTGGTCATAGCATTGCCATCTTCAAAATCAGACATCGTCAAGTTCCTTTCACTCCCCTCATTCATGCAGTAGGCCAAGTTTATTGCGCTTTAACGCGTGAACCCTGACGTCTTGGCGGCTTTTCGATTGACAATTAACTCTGGCGCCCCTTGATGAGCATAATGGATTGTGTTTCCATTATGCAGTTTTATTCAATTAACACTAGTGTTTTTAAGTCAGCCGGGGTAACAGGATAAACTCCACCGAGGGGATCGGTATGACATCACATCACAATCCCAATAACGCAACACAAGCGCTTGCCCTCGTGTACCCGATAGCTCAGGTCCTCGAGGTTCTCTTTCAAAAGAACGTTAAAACACTTAGAATGTCCCTGTCAAATCTTTGATCACACACGATGGCTGTTTCAATACACACATTTTTTCATCGTCATCAAGAAAGGTGTTGGTCTACGTATGCATGTCTTAGTTACGGGTAGCAGTGGATTAATCGGATCGGAAGCCGTCAGGTTCTTTGATCAGCTTGGTTTCTGTATTTACGGCGCTGACAACAACATGCGCGCTGACTTCTTCGGCGCCAAAGGGGACACAACCTGGAATCGCAAGCGGCTCGAGGAATCTTGCGCGCACTTCACCCATCACGAATTAGATATCCGTGATAGAGAAACCGTAGATGCTCTCTTCTCTGAGAATCATTTCGACCTCATCCTGCACGCCGCCGCCCAGCCGAGTCACGATCTAGCAGCAAAGCGCCCCTTTGACGATTTCGATGTAAACGCTGTTGGAACCCTGAATCTGCTAGAATCCTGCCGTATACACTGCCCCGACGCTGTTTTTATTCACATGAGTACAAACAAGGTTTATGGAGATCGCCCTAACAAGATCAAACTCAAGGAGCATGAAACACGATGGGATTACGACGACCCCAAATATATAAATGGTATCCCTGAGGACTTCCCCATTGATCAGAGCCTGCACTCGTTATTCGGCGCCTCAAAACTCGCTGGCGATATCCTTGCACAGGAGTACGGACGCTACTTTGGGTTGAAGGTCGGGATCTTCAGAGGAGGCTGCCTGACCGGACCGCACCACTCCGGTGTTGAACTTCACGGTTTCCTTAATTACCTTGTGCTGGTCGCGCTGAGCGAGGGACCCTATACCATCTTCGGTTATAAAGGAAAACAGGTTCGAGATCAGATTCACAGCCATGACGTTATAAATGCGTTCTGGCACTTCGCCCAAGATCCAAAACCTGGAGAGGTATACAACCTGGGCGGGGGCAAGGAAAACGCGGCCAGTCTGATCGAGTGTGTTGATATCATCGAGCGGCTCTCGGGAAAACGCCCAGAACTGACGTATACGGACCAGAATCGCATCGGAGATCATATATGCTATTACTCCGATCTCTCTAAACTCAGGTCTCATTACCCGGGGTGGGATTTAACGTACACCATCGAAGAAATCATCGAAGAGATGATCTTGCTCATGCGTGACCGCTAGAAAATATCAGTGCGAACCTAAGAAACCAAAGCATGCGCTTAACCATCCTAAACCAGTTTTATATACCGGATTTAGCGCCAACAGGGCATATGGCCGCGTCCCTGGCCGAACACCGCGCCGAACAAGGAGATGATGTCACCGTCATCACCAGCAGCGGTGGTTATGTTTCAGAATCAGCCACGGCTTCTGGATCGAAGTCGACGAACCCCAGGGTGTACCGCTTGTGGACACCGCGACTGGGCAAGAACACAGCGTTCGCGAGGATTGTAGATTATGTCTCCTTTTACATCTTAGCTTTCATCCGTTCTATCACTCTTCCAAAGCAGGACGTCATCATTTCGCTGACAACTCCTCCCTTCATCGCCTGGACGGCCATCTTCCACAAACTTATTCATCGGTCAACAAAAGTGCTCCTCTGGAATATGGACTGCTACCCTGAAATCGCCGAGAGAGCCAGCGTGATTGAGAAGGGTGGTTTCATTAGCCGAGTCTTCCGGCGCGTAAACCACGGATTGTTCAGGCGCCTGGACCAACTCGTTTGTCTCGACGGGGCTATGTTGGATCTTCTCACATCCCAATACGTTTCAGCCGATAAATCTCTCGCAACCTGCGTCATCCCGAATTGGGAGAAGGCCTCACAGTTCCCTCCTGATCTCGCTCCCAACCCCTGGGACGCGGCGGCAACTTCGATCGTAGATAATGCCTTCGTCATTCTCTACCTGGGTAATGCGGGGTTCGGACACCGCTTCGAGACAATCATCGCTGCGGCAAAACAACTGGCAGATGATCCCGTCGTATTCCTCTTCATCGGCGGCGGCGAGAAGTGGGCCTGGATCGAAAAGGAAAAGAACGCAAACAACCTGCAGAATATCCATCTGTTTCCCTATATCCCCAAAGATCTCACCCCTTCAGCCCTGGCGATGGCGGATTGCACGCTCATCACGATGAACGAATCGGCGCTCGGCGTAATCAGCCCCAGCAAACTGCACGCATACATGGCGATGAGCCTCCCCACTCTCTATATTGGTCCGGTAGGGAGCAATGTAGATGAAGCAATTGAGCGCTTTGATGCCGGCGCATCGTTGCGGCATGGGGACGTTGAAGGAGTTGTCCACTTTATCAACGAACTTCGAACTCAACCTGAACGGCTTCAAGCTCTGCGCATCAACGCTCGTCAAGCCTTCGATGATGCCTTCTGCGATACCCAGACCCTCCCGCAGTTCGACCAGATCCTGGATCAATTGCTTTCTGAATAATCTGCCACCGTAATTGTTAGCCTTCGTTGGTATATTGCCTCTCTTCGCTTTCGTGCCTCTGCTATAATTTACTTACGATGTCCTTGACAGTTGACGAAGTTCGCCACATCGCAAATCTGGCCAGATTGCAGCTTACGCCTGAGGAGGAGCACCTCTACGCGCAACAACTCTCCTCCATCCTCGAATCTGCCGCTCGCCTACTTAAAGTCGATACTACCCAAATCCCGCCCACGGCAACTGTCCTTCCCCTGCGAGCGCCATTACGCCCAGACATCCCACGCCCCTGCCCGCCGCGTGAGAAGATCCTCTCCAACGCACCAGATGCGGAAGCAGGGATGTTCCGCGTGCCTCCTGTGCTTGAATAGATGCTTCTCGGCCGTTTCGCTTCCTTGTTCTCAATGACCTCGATCCCATGCCTAATCTGACGGATCTCTCCCTTCTGGAAGCCGCTTCCGCTCTGCGCAAAGGAGATGTCAGCTCCGTGGAACTGACGGAAGCCTGTCTGGAGCGCATCGAAGCTCTCGAGCCGCAGCTCCATGCATTCCTGGCTCAAACCCCGGATCTGGCAATATCTCAGGCGAAAGCCGCAGACCAACGACTGCAAGAGTGGCGCAAAAAGTCAGAAGAGACGCTGCCCCTCACCCACGGCATCCCGGTCGCCATCAAAGACGTGCTGTGCCTCGAGGGAATTCCAACCACTTGTGGATCACGCATCCTTGAAGATTTTCGCCCTCCTTACTCGGCTACGAGTGTCGCCAGATTGATCGACAATGGAGTGGTAATTCTGGGTAAGACCAATACCGACGAGTTCGCTATGGGATCTTCAACGGAGAACTCGGCTTATGGCACGACCCACAACCCCTGGGATCTCGACCGGGTCCCCGGCGGATCTTCTGGAGGATCGGCGGCAGCGGTTGCGGCGCATATGTGTTTCGCCGCCCTGGGGACGGATACGGGGGGTTCTGTGCGCCAGCCCGCTTCCTTCTGCGGAATCACGGGGCTCAAAACATCCTACGGGCGCGTCTCCCGCTACGGATTAATCGCCTACGGGTCCTCGCTCGATACCGTCGGCGCCTTGACGCGCTCCGCAGCCGACCTTCTTCCACTCTTCACTGCCATGGCGGGCCATGACCCCTTAGACTCAACATGCATGCCGGACCCCGTCCCGGAAATTAACCTGGACGATGGCAACCTGACCGGTGTCCGTATCGGTGTGCCGAAAGAGTACCTTATTGAAGGCATACAGGACGAAGTTGAGACTGCCGTCCGCTCCGCCGTAAAAGAACTGGAGGCGCTCGGCGCTGAAATCCAAGAAGTCAGCCTGCCGCACACAGACCTCGCCCTGCCGGTGTATTACCTGATCGCTCCCGCAGAGGCATCTGCCAACCTTGCCCGTTACGACGCGGTTCGCTTCGGTCCTCGCCGCAAATCAGAAAAATTATGGGATCAATATTTAAAAACCCGCGGTGAGCTCTTCGGCCCTGAAGTCAAACGCCGCATCATGCTTGGGACCTATGCTCTTTCTGCCGGGTATTACGATGCTTATTACGGTCAAGCGCAAAAGGTGCGGACGCTCATTAAGGACGATTTCGAAACTGTTTTTAAGAACGTTGACTTGATCGCCTGCCCGGTGGCGCCGACAACGGCTTTCCGCATTGGCGAACATGGCGACGACCCGCTGGCGATGTACTTGGAGGACATCTTCACGCTGCCCGCCAATCTCGCTGGTGTCCCGGGGATGGCCTTCCCGGTAGGGTTCGATCGAAATAACCTGCCGATTGGGATGCAGTTGAATGCACCCCACCTGGGCGAGAAGGCTCTCTTCCAAGCTGTTCATGCCTACCAGACACAAACAGACTGGCACCTGCGCAAACCAGATCTTTAGCATTAAAAGGGAAGGAAACCAACATGAAAATCGTTATCCCTATGGCTGGCTTCGGCACTCGCATGCGACCCCACACCTGGTCCAAACCGAAACCTCTCGTCAGTGTAGCCGGCAAACCCATCGTCGGTCACGTCCTCGATATGTTCTCAACCCTGCCCGACATCGATGAAGTTGTCTTCATCGTTGGTTATCTGGGAGAGCAGATCGAGGAATACGTCAGCGAGGTATACCCCGAACTATCGGCTCGCTACGTTATCCAGGAGGAGATGCTCGGGCAGTCTCACGCCATATGGCTCGCCCGCGAGGGGCTCGAAGGTCCGATGTGTATGGTCTTCGTGGATACGCTTATCGAGATCGATCTCTTACTGCTGCCGAGCGAGAAGGCGGGTGCGGTAACTTGGGTCAAAGAGGTGGAAGATCCCCGTCGTTTCGGTGTGACCGAAGTCGGTGAGGATGGCTGGGTGCGCCGCCTGGTCGAGAAACCAGATGACATGAGCAACAACCTCGCTCTGGCCGGTTTCTACTACTTTGAAAAGGCGGAGGACCTCATCTCAGCGATCGAAAGACAGATGGAACAAGGCGACCAGCTTGGAGGGGAATTCTACCTCGCCGACGCTATCAACATTATGCTTGAAGATGGTCTCAAGATGCGCGTCGAGACCGTTCAGGTCTGGAAAGATTGCGGGAAACCTGACGCTTTACTCGAAACCAACCGCTATCTACTCGACAACGGGCGGGATAACACCTCTGAAGCGCAACTACGAGAGGGAACACTCATCATCCCTCCGGTATTCATCCATCCCGGCGCCGAAATATCCCAGTCGGTAATTGGACCTCATGTCTCTGTGGGATCCGGGTGCGTCATCCATCGCTCCGTTATCCAGGACTCGATTATTGAGAACGAGACAACCATTGAAAACGCCCTGCTCTCGGAGTCTCTCGTCGGGCGCGACGCCCGGATCACCGGCAGGATCAAGATGTTGAATATCGGGGACACTTCGCGAGTAGAAGAGTAATTGACTTCTCGGGCGTTACTGTATTGGGATCGTCGGCGAAGAAGAGTTCCCGATACGTGCACTTGGCGGCTTGTTAAAATACTGAAATATGGGAGCTTGCGGGATAGGGAAGATCATCGTCCCTCGCAGGGCTAAGTGCCACTGGCAACCCTCTCCGAATTATCCGACGATACTCACAACACAGGACCGATTCTGATGGAACACAATCCCGTCGAATGCCTCTCGGGCCATACCTACGCTGAGCGCCCGATTGCTCTCTGGTGGGAGGGGGAACGATTAAACATCGTCGAGATCGTAGCCCGGTGGCGGATTCCCGGCGGATATCGTTTCAGGGTGCAGGCTGAAGATGATCAGATTTTCGAGCTGTGCTATAGCGAACAACAGGATGAGTGGCAGATCTCTCTCTTATAAGTATTCACTACGTGAAACCCATTTTTTATGCGGTAATGAGGTAGACAGAAACAGCAAAATGAGACCCTTGCTTTTATATAAGAAGGAGTAAAACAGAATGCGTGATTTCGTCGCTCGCCGCATCGCCAGCGTTCCACCTTCAGGAATTCGTCGTTTCTTCGACATTGCCGCCACGATGGATGATGTAGTTTCGCTGGGTATTGGCGAGCCTGACTTCGTCACCCCGGAACCCATTTTAAGCGCGGGGATTAAATCCCTGGAGCAGGGCGAGACCCATTACACATCCAACTCGGGTATCCCCGAGCTGCGCCAGGCACTCGCAGAGCACTTGAAACAACTTTACGATGTCACCTATGATCAGGAGGACGAGATCCTCGTCACCGTTGGTGTATCGGAAGCGCTATACCTGGCCCTTGCCGCAGTGCTCGATCCGGGCGATGAAGTAATCGTGCCCACACCATGTTTTGTTTCCTACCAGCCAGAGGTAATCTTCGCCGGCGGCACCCCCGTCGTCCTGAAAACGCGTGTAGAAGATGACTTCCAGGTTTCGGCGTCTGATCTCAAGGCCCTGATAACACCCAAAACCAAGGCTCTTCTTTTCGGTTATCCCAACAATCCAACCGGCGCAGTGATGAGCCGCGAGCGCCTTCAGGCACTCGCCGAGGTCGCCAAGGAGCACGACCTGCTGGTCATCTCCGATGAGATTTACGATCGACTCGTGTATGACCACGAACACGTCTGCATCGCTTCTTTGGATGGCATGCACGATCGGACGATCACGCTCGGCGGCTTCTCAAAAGATTACGCCATGACTGGCTGGCGGATAGGTTACGCCGCCGCCCCGTCTCCCATCCTAGGTGCAATGCGCAAGATACATCAATACACCATCATGTCCGCGCCGACAGTATCTCAAGTCGCGGCGCTCGAAGCTCTGCGGATTGGCAATGAGCACGTCGAGATGATGGTTGCTGAGTACAACCGCCGCCGTAGACTTATCGTCGACGGCTTTAACGAACTGGGTCTTAAAACCTTCGAACCTCGCGGCGCTTTCTACGCTTTCCCCTCTATCGAGGCCAGCGGAATGGACGATGAGACTTTCGCTGATAGATTGCTCAGTGAGGAACGCGTCGCCGTCATCCCCGGCAATGCATTTGGCGCCGATGGGAACTTCGTCCGTTGTTCGTACGCGACTTCATACGAGAAAATTGAGGAGGCGCTGGAGCGAATGCGCCGCTTCATGCAGCGGCACGGCTGAGGTCATTCGAAGACGGAGTGAAAAGTTCCGTCTTCATTTCATAACCTCGCCTACCGCTGGTATCCTTGTATCTAATGACAAACTCAGCTTTCGAACCCGTTATCGGCTTGGAGGTGCACGCCGAACTGCTCACGCAGTCGAAGATGTTTTGCGGCTGCGCCGTTGTCGATTCCACAATCGCTGAAGCGAACACTTCCGTCTGTGAGATATGCACCGGGATGCCCGGTACGCTTCCGGTAATCAACGAGCGCTCCATCGAGTTCGCCTTGCGCGTTGCCTTGGCTCTGCATTGCACGATATCTGAAACGAGCGTGTTTGCACGCAAAAATTACTTTTATCCCGACCTCCCCAAGGGTTACCAGATCTCACAGTTTGAGCTCCCATTAGCACAGGATGGCTGGCTCGCCATAGAGACCGAAGCCGGGGAGAAGCGAATCCGTATCCGCCGCGTCCACCTTGAAGAGGACACCGGGAAACTTTTCCATCGCCAAGGACATTCGCTTGTCGATTTCAACCGCTCTGGTGTTCCGCTGCTGGAGATCGTCAGCGAACCTGATCTGAGTTCCATAGAAGAGGCAAAAATTTATACGACCGCTCTTCGGTCCATGCTCCGCTATTTGCAGGTGACCACTGGAGATATGGAAAAGGGCGTCATTCGCTTTGAGGCGAATGTCTCCGTCCGCCAAGCGGGTTCAACTGAGTTGGGCATTCGTACGGAAATCAAGAATCTAAACTCATTCCGGGCGATGACCCACGCTCTCGCTTATGAGGTCGAACGCCAGAGCAATATTCTAAAAGAGGGCGGCGAGATCTCTCAGGAGACCCTCGGCTGGGATGAGGCCATCTCAAGCACAGTCTCTCAGCGCAGCAAAGAAGAGGCGCACGACTACCGGTACTTCCCTGAGCCCGATTTACCTCCGCTTCACGTCGAACCGGCGTGGGTTGCGCAGATTCAATCCGAATTACCAGAACTCCCGCTGGAAAAAAGGCGGAGGTTCGTTGCGGAGTATGGACTCACAGACTATGCAGCCGGCGTCCTTACTACCGAGCGGTCGATCGGCGATTATTTTGAAGCCGCAGTAGAGTCTGCCCCCAAGGTTCCTCCAGTCAAAATCGCAAACTGGCTCTCTGGAGATCTCTTCGGTTTGCTAAACCAGGCTGGCATCGAGTTCCAGGACAATGCAGTGCCACCCGTTGATCTCGCCCGCCTGGTTGAGATGGTCGAAATCAGCGAGGTTAACGCCACCAGCGCGAAAACTGTTCTAGCCGAGATGGTCTCCTCAGGGAATCCCCCTGATGACATCGTCCGCTCTCTCGGGCTGAGCATGATCCAGGATACTGAGATGATTGAGAGCATCGTTCGCCGTGTTCTCGCTACACACCCCCACCAGGTAGCAGACTACCTGGGCGGTAATACGGGCGTTTTCCAGTGGCTCTTCGGTCAGGTTATGAGGGAGGCTGAAGGCCGCGCCAATCC
>CBDTTY010000038.1:0-16486 GCA_965363875.1 uncultured Anaerolineales bacterium | reverse complement strand
AGATTAATCTGAACATCGCGAATGTGGCTCTGGATCAGATATTCATTGTCCAGTATCCACTCAGCGGAGGGGGAAATTGGCTGTTCGAGCCTCTCCGCTTCGGCCAAATCTCGTCGGACCGATCGAATAACCTTTCGGGCTTCTTCCATCCGGCGTAGACACGAGACATCGCCCTGTCCACCTTGGGCGACGCTATGTTCTTGCGCCAGCCGAATTGCGTGGTGTTGGATCTGCGGCGCAGGAAGCGGGACCAGCTCAAACAGATCGTCTGCAGACGGATACTTCCGTTCAGGATGGAGAGCGAAGATGTTTGGTTGCACTTCTCCATATTCACGCAGAACTGGAATCGCCCACCGGAGCGATTCGATATCCTGCTGCAGTAGAACGAGATATTCGTCCTCCAGGATCCAGCGCGCGTAACGAGCGGTCAGATCGCGTTTAATCCCCAAATCCAACATGCGCACGAAAAATAGCCCCAGGACCACACCGATCGCATACCCCAGCAACGCAGGGATCGCGCTGCCCCAGAGCTGACCAACACCAATTTGAAGCCCCCCTGAGCGCCAGGCGAGCAGGAAGGTTGGCAAGCCAATCAGTAATCCACCTAGAATTCCGCCGGCCCATCCAAAGAAGCCCGTCGCCTTGTTGATTGAAACACTGCCGTCAGCGGATTTTTTAAGCAGCGCTACGCGACGGACTCCCCGCTTCTTTAGAGCCCGGTAAGCAAGGGAGGCTGCTTCATCTTCGGTATAGAACGCCAGGAGGAGACCTGGTTCCCGCATATATCCTTCACCCTTCCCTTTATTGTTGCGAAGTTCCCGCTCTCAGCACTTTATAAACAACAATCGCCCACAAACCTATCGGCGGTTGCCACTTGGAACGCGCGGCGATGACCCGTTAGTGCAATAGATCGATTTGCCTCGTGTTTTAAGCTGCGCACTGCCGAGCTGAAGACCGGGATAATGTATCTTATCACTAACCCTGGAACTGATCACGGCAACTTTTCAGATGCTGATTCATGTATAAAGGGCCAGGAATCCGCGTCAGGCGGATAGTTCTCGTCTTCTCACTACTTCAGACGACCTGAGCAACCCGAATCAAACTCGTGAGCGCTGCGGCACAGCATGCCGTGCCCAAAACAACACAAGCTGGAAATCCACGAGTCAAAGATGGCCTATCCTCTTTGATTGCCGCAATTTGCAGATACAATGGGGTTTGTTCACATTTCCATGAGGGGATAAAGAGAACCCTTAACCCGATCAGAAATCACGGCTTCCATAAATACAAAAAGCCACATCCGAGGTGCCATTACCCGCCGATGATCATACCAACCAAGCTTTTACTTGAAGATCAACGCCTGATCGATGCGCCCTATAGAGTCCACTCGCTCGATGATCTTAATCGGCTTGAGCCTGATGGAATCTACACCGTCTCGCGAACATATTACGCCACGAACACCGTGATGCTGGATGCGCACTTAGATCGACTCGAAGAATCCGCAGAGTTGGAATCAATCCCATTACAGCTGGATCGTGTGCGTCTGCGCGGAGCGCTGCGAGATACTCTGGCAGCCGGCGGCTATGAAAATGCGCGCTTCCGCATAACCATCTCCCGCGATAATCTGAATCAAATCCTTCTCGCGGCTGAAGCGCTTAAAGAAGTCCCAACCGAGATATTAACGAATGGAGCTGAAGTCGCTACGCATTGCATCACCCGCCCAAACCCACGCGCCAAATCAAACGCCTGGATGGGATTAAGAGCGGAAGCGAGCAAGGCGTTTGCAGAAC
This sequence comes from uncultured Anaerolineales bacterium, assembly GCA_965363875.1. Classification (GTDB taxonomy): domain Bacteria; phylum Chloroflexota; class Anaerolineae; order Anaerolineales; family E44-bin32; genus E44-bin32. Next base: position 14,699 of record CBDTTY010000038.1, on the reverse strand, counting down.
ATATCTACGAGGGGATCGTTTGCAATTCGAGAGGCGAACTGCTCGAAGGTTTTAGCAGCAACTTCTACGCTGTAAAGAACGAAATACTGTGGACAGCGGGTGATAATGTGCTCTTCGGGATCACACGGAAAATCATCCTGGATGTCACGCCTGACCTGCTGCCTTTCCATCTTCACCCTGTCACGATCGAAGATCTCTCGTCTTTGCAGGAGGCATTCTTATCCAGCAGCAGCAGAGGCGTGGTCCCCATTGTGAAAATTGACAACCATGTTATCGGGGAGGGAAGACCAGGACCATACACACTGGAAATAACACGGAGGTACAACACCTGGGTTGAAGAGAACTTCGAACCGATCTGAGCTGGTGGAATAACAACTCGATTCCGGATCCAGATCTCCTTCTTTTGAGATTTTGAGCGCACTTGTCGGTATGCGCGTTATCGGTTGTCGCTAGATAAAACAAAAACCCCTTCCCGCAAACCGATTTTTATCGGCCTTGTAAAAAGAAGGGGTTTGTTCTTGAATAATTAGCTGGGGATTGTTTCATTGGCGATTTCAAGTACCCCGTCGACAAGCTCGCGAAGATGCGGCTCCGGCACCGCGCCGACGTGCTCGCGGATGAGCTCACCACCCAAGAATACGAGCAGAGTCGGTATGCCCTGAACGCCATACTGCATCGCCTGATCGGCGTTTTCATCGGTGTTTACTTTGACTACAAGGACCCTACCTGCATAATCCTCGGCGATGTTATCTAAGAGTGGAGCAATCATGCGGCATGGTCCGCACCAAGGCGCCCAGAAATCTACCAAAACCGGCAGATGCGCATTAAGAACCTTCTCCTCGAACTCGGCATCGGTGATGTGAATTGGTTTCGTTTCCATCAATTGAACTCCTTTAATTTCTAAGTAATTTGGCTCCTGAATGCCAGTTCAAAGAACTAAGGTTTCTTCGTTGACGATAAGATCCGTTCGACCATCCTCCCTTTGACATGGAAACACATCGAAATCTTACTAGAGCATGCCCGGCTGAGATTGCGGGGTTACCAGTGCGAGAAATTCTGTAGAAATACACGGTTCTAATCCGACTTTAGTAAGTGAACAGACAGGTTTACGCTTATTTGTTCCGCCCAGAGCTGAACCTCTGGGCTCAGTTGTGATTAGACCTCCCGCAGGTTTCGACCCTGCGGGAGGTCTAACATGCGCCAAGGAAGCCAAGGCGGTACTCGCGACCGAATCCAACCCTCCACTCGTTAGCTTCTCCCCCTCACATTCTGTGGCTCTATGTCCAGTTAACCCAAAGCCCCGGGGCTTGCCCGGGGCTTTGATAGGAGGAGAAGAAGAGGGAGAATACTTCGCCGCTCTTGAACCTTTGACGGTGTGATTGGCGGAACTCTTACCTTCTTCCCTCTCGCTTAGCTGCTGGCTTGATAGAAGAAACCAACCAGTAGTTTCGCCTGTTGTCGTAACGTACCAACGATCACAGCCAGTGCGACCGTGATGGCGGTGAACAGGAAGGACATGCCCACCAAGCGCAGCGGGTTCAACCAGAAGTGGAACGACTTGACCACGCCGAGCTGCGCCAACAGCGCAGACCCCGGTTGAGCCTGATTCAATACATTAGCAATCGAGTTGTTCCAGTAGGAAGGAACGACACCTGTAGCTAGAACAATGCCGACGATCAGGGTACCTATAAGGATCATCAATCCCATTAAAGTGCTGAGCTGAAACCAGCGTACTTGCCCAGGAACGGACGGCATGGGAGGTCGGAAACTGGATGACATATGCCCAGTGATCGTCATTCCCATGTGGCGAAGTTTCTTAGCGATGACCCCAAGAGCCATCGTAATTGCCATCAAACCCAGGCCGAGCCCCAAGAACTTAAACTGCGGAACCCAGGCTTCGATAACCTGAGATGTGACGTTCGCATTCACAAAGAGTGAACCTGCTTCCGCCGCCTCACGCACGGCTTTCGCGTCCGAGAAAAACGCAGACTGCGCAGGCGCCAGGGCGAACAACCCGACCAGGAATGCGATCCCTACGAACATCCACCCCATTACGGCGATCATCGGGTACATCGGCATCATGCTCTCGATCATATTGAACGGAAAGCGTGCTTTTTCTTCAGGAAGTTTTACCTTTGCCATTTTAATTTCTCCTTTATGGTTCTGCTGCCTACTCACCGCTCTGCTTCACGATCAAGGGGAAACACAGGCCCATGACGTGTCCACGATTGTTGAGCAATTTAGGGATGGACGAAAACTCAAGTGCAATTCCAACCATGAAAGCAGCCACACCCAGAAAGGCCAGTGGTTCCAGCCAGCGGGGCGTGACAGTGAGGATACTTAGCTGCCCCAGCAGCGCAGAGCCTGCCTCGGCTGCATCGCGAACTGCCTTTGCATTCTCACCCCAGTAGCTGGCTGCGCTGGAAGACAGCACGAACAGGCCGATGATGATCGAAATCGTGATTAACAACCACCCGAGCAGGGTGAATAATGGATACACCCGCAACTGCCAGGCATCTTTGGGTTCATTAATAGTAGCCATCGTTTAACTCCTTTTTTTCGGAAACACTCAAACCGTTATCTACGCCGGTACCCGCTCGTGCATATTCTCAACTTTGGCGTTATCCTGCCTCATCGATCGCCCGAGCTGGATGCCTTTGTCTATCATCTCGGTCTGGTTGCTCAATATGTAGATGATCGTGCTCAAGCCCATGGCGATAGCGAGGAATTCTGTCGCAATAGCGAAGAACTTCAGCGGTATCAGCCACGCCAATGTTGAATGGATTGCCTGAACCTGTACGAGCAACGCGGAACCTGCCCCGGCTGCGTCGATCGCCGGCAGCGGGTGAGCGAAGAGCGCTTGAGCAATCCCGGCGAGATCTATGCTGACGATTAAGGCGACGATAAACATCGTCAATCCGAGCATCATCACTACCGGCATCCATAGTCCATACCAGGGCGTCGCCGGTAAGGCAGGTCGCTTACCTTCGGGAAGATTAGCAAGCACCTGGTTGCCGGCGCCTTTAAGTGCATCGATGATGACCCGCAAGGCCATTACAATGCCGCTCAGGATGAGACCGATGCCCAGGAACTTGAAATAAGGGAGCCACAGCCCGACACTTTCGATCGTCGCTCGCTGCGCCATCAACGTCGTCTCACGTAATACCTTGGATTCAGCGAAATACGCTGCCGCCGCTTGTGAGTTCAGATATCCTACGACAAAGGCGGTAACCACGATCATGAACCCCATCACGATGAATAACGGGTACATGCGCGCCATTTTTCCGATTAACTTCTGCATTTGAGCCTCCATTTAGTAATTAGACCCTTCTGATCTTGACTTGAAATATGAGACCGAACTGAAATGCCCATCTGACTCCTTTCTCGGATCAACGCCATGGGAAAGAGCAACTCTCGCAATTAGCGCCAAGTGGAATTCGAGCGGATTTCTACGGGGATCCGTCGAACAGGCGGCTCCTCGTCGATGCGGACAGTTATTCGAGCTGGATCCCGCACGAGCCCGGGTGAGTCACTTAAGAGCACCCAAACAAAACCCACAACGGTCACAACCACGGCAAGAATGAAAACTAGACCAGTCATAAACTACCTCCCAGACTCCTTGGCGCTGAGAATGCCACCAAGGTTCATCCTCGTAGACGCCTTGCTTGCGATCTGTCTTACTTTTCGGGTTGTGGCTTCGAAACTCTCAGAGAGAGGATTTGTAGGGGGGTGGGAATGAGGATATGTGTAGCTGAAATTGGGCGACCCTGGTTGTTAAGTACAATCGATGAGAACAAAAAAACCCGGTGCTGACGCACCAGGCATGATTGATCGGATCTAAGAATATCCGTTGGTTATGGATCAGGGCTTTCAAGGATGCGCACAAGCGCTTCGTACTCCTCGAAGCAATCACGGCACATCTCGATATGGTGTTTTACCTTTGGGAGCATCTCGGACGTATCTTCGCCGCGGACCATCGCCTCAGCGTAGATATCCAACACTTCGAACACCTCTGCGCAGTCCATTTCCTGCTCATGGGTCTTCTCGACCATCCCGAGTAATTTCTTAAGCATCCTTCCAGTATCCTTCATCAATATTCTATCTTTCCCTTTGACAATGCAGCGATGTGATTTCTTACCCCTGCTCAAACGCGGCAAGGATCTCATCCGGGGTCAATCCCTCAGTTGCCATACTTTTCTTCAATCGCAGCCGGGCATCGTGCAAGAGTTTGTAGAGTGCGTTGCGCTTCATATTCATCCTGCGCGCCACTTCTTCAATCGGCATACCATGTACACCGATGGCGAGCAGCGCTGTTCTCTGCTTCTCAGACAGATCATCCTGGATAACTTGTTGGATTCGCCCCATGATGTCAACTTGCTCGGCGGAGAGATCTGGATTGGGAGTCATCGCCGCGATTCGGTCAAACCCCGATACGCCATCATCTCCTTGTACCAATTCATCGAGGGAGACATCTTCCCAGCGTTTGCGTCTTAACTCCGTGAGCGCTACCCGAACCGCGATCTTATGTGCCCAGGTCGTGAATTTGCTGCGACCCTCGAAAGACTCGAGGTGATCCAATACTCGCAGCAGGGTCTCCTGAGAAACTTCGTCAGCCAGTGCGTCGAAATTCGGATCTGATGGGGTCAGCCATTTTGAGAGTGAATACGGCAGTCCCTTCCGTATCTTGGCACGCAAATCCTCCAGGGCTTCATCTTGTGCACTCCCTGATGACCGCAGGTCGGAAATCCACTGCTCGTTGGTACGTTCCACTATTTGATCCTATTATTCTCGGGGCAATCCATCATTTTGCTGGTTTGTTACCTGGTTCATGATAACAGTGAAAAGTATACTCGAGTTTCTGATCGACCGGAAATTGTACTCGCGCTGATATTGAGACTGGTTTCCGTACTCCTACATAACGATCCGCTGTCAGCGCGCTGCACGCCACGCACTGCAAAGCTTCCAATCACGCTAAAAAAAACGATCCACCCAAAAAACAGACGGTAACTTGGTTTAAAGTTGCGACGTAAGAAAACGGCTAGACAAACCCATCTAAATATGTAGAAAGTCATTAAAAACCTGCGCCCTGCCACGCATAAACATCAGCCCAAATGGGTTGGTGAGCAGATAGGGACCAGGCAAGATTAATTGAGCAGAAAGAATGGAGGAGTCATGCAGGATATTTTCGGTTTTCTAAGTGCCAGTCATTGGTTGGCAATCTTACGCATTGCCGTCGGTTTGTGGTGGATCAAGAGTGTGCTGCACAAACCGCTGCGCAAATTCATCGACGGAGGCATGGTCGACTGGACGGTTTCTCTGGCGGATAACCATCCAGTGCCTGCTTTCGCTTCTCTGATCAAATCAATGGTCAGCAAAAACCGCAGCTGGTTCCCCTACCTCGTCATCGCTGGCGAGACGGCAACGGGGATCGGGCTGACACTCGGATTTCTGACCCCAATTTCAGCGCTCGTCGGGATCTTCTTGAACCTTAACTACCTTGCGCTTGCAGGCGTCAAACCTAAGGATAGATCCGTCAATCCGGCATATCAGTGCGAACAGGGTCAGAACTTAATGATGATCGCAGCTCAGGTAATCATCATTGTGTTAGACGCTGGCGCCGTCTGGAGCCTCGATAGTTTATTGGGCATTTTCTAAACATCACTTTATCGAAAATCCAGGGAGGTCGCTCACGACCTCCCTTTTTGATTTAAATTGTCTTCCAGCCCGAGGAACCACGCTCCCTCATCCCCATCCAAAGGGCCCCCCTAAGCTTTACATAATTACTAATCCAAACCAACTACTTGACATTAATCCGCAAACCCTATAGAATTGCTTAACTTGTAATGACAAGATTACAAGTAGTTAATAATGGTATTACAGGTAGTTACAGGATAGGGACGGACCACCGATGACACCGAGAAGTTCAAAACCGGTCAAACAGGGAATATCCATCAATCGAGATTCCCCTCTTCCCTATTATCTCCAGCTTAAAAATGCCCTGATCGCGCAAATCGAGAGCGGACACTGGCAGCCCGGCGATCAGCTCCCGAGTGAACCGGAACTCTGCCAGCACTTCGGAGTTAGCCGGACAGTCGTTCGCCAGTCACTTAAAGAAATGGCATACGAGGGCATGGTCCTACGCGAGAAAGGCAAGGGCACTTTCGTCGCCGAGCCGAAGATCAGCAGCACGAGCCTTGTGCATTCACTTGTTGGCTTCCATCAAGATATGACCGAGCGGGGATTAAAAATGGCGGACAAAATCCTCGAACAGTCGATCTTGCCCGCCTCTCAAAAAGTCGCCGCCAATCTTCAACTGGAAGATCTTTCGCCGGTAATCAAGATAAACCGCTTGCGTTATGTCGAGGATGAACCGGTGGTTCTCGTAGCTTCATTTTTACCCTATGAACCTTGCCGTAAGTTAGTTTCCGCGGACCTCACCGAGGAGTCACTCTACGCATACCTGGAGAAGGAGTACGACCTGAGAATCGTGCGTGGTCGGCGGTTGATCGATGCAGTCGGCGCCAATGAGCAACAATCAAACCTTCTGGAAATCGAGCTTGGATCACCCCTAATCCGCATCGAGAGCATCAGCTATTTAGATGATGGCACACCCATTGAATACTTCCATGCGCTATTCCGGGGAGACCGATCACGCTTTGAAGTTGAGATCCTGCGCTTTCAAGGCCAAGGAAAGCTGCGCGAGGCCATGGGCATCAAGCGTGAAGAGGAGTTCCTGATCTGAGGGCGATGTGATCGGTGGCACCCTGCCCCGCGCACCTGGCTATCAGTGTTTAGGAGAAGGCATTCGTGAGCGACGAGAAAAAAATCCGTAATCTCGTGAGTCGAGTTGTTTACAGGACGTTGGGAAAACCAAATCCTACCCCAGCGTTACCAAGACTCGCGGCGCGCAACTTGGTTACAGAACTCGATATGAATGACCTCCCCTATGGGGGGGAAATCAGGGTTTCAAAAGACTCAATAGTCACCCCTCTTGCACGTCAAGTGGCGATGGATCGCCATATATCCATCCTTAGAGATAGTGAACCCGACTCACAGGCGCTATCGATCGTTCCAGATTCAAAGGTCAGCACAGAGAAGATTGAGACGACAGGGAGACATTTCAGCCCGCCACAACGAACGGCAGACCAGTTGGTCACCGAACAGGACTTCAAAGACCTTCCTTTCGGCGGATCCTTAACTATCCCTCCAGGAACGATTGTCACACCCCTCGCACGCCAAGTGGCGATGGATCGCCACATCACGATCCGTGAAGGCGATTCTACAGCCTCACAATCACTCTCCATCGTCCCCGCTACAGGTGTGAGCAAGGGACGAATCGAAAATATCGGCCGTCACTTCCAACCCTCGCAGCGATCGACAGGGCAACTCGTGACGGAGCTGGACATCAGGGATTTGCCGCACGGCAGCGAATTCAGAATTCCACCAGGATTCTTGGTCACGCCCCTCGCACGGCAAACCGCCATGGAACGGCGAATAACCATGCTCAAAGGACAACCAGCTGCATCTCCTTCGAAGGTTGCGATCCCTGCCCTTGCTCCAGGAGGAGGCGGCGAAAAAAAGGTCGCGATCGGGGCGGATCACGGCGGATATGGGCTGAAAGAGAGTTTAAAACTATATCTGGGAGAGCTCGGCTACCGAGTCATCGACTGCGGAACCAACAGCGCGGAATCAGTCGACTACCCGGATTTCGCCTTCGCCGTGGCCCAACTCGTGGCTGACAATCGCGCCTGGCGCGGAATCATCATCGACGGAGCGGGCATTGGCTCATGCATGACGGCGAATAAAGTGCCCGGCGTCCGGGCGTCAATGTGCTATGACCAGGCAACGGCCGCAAATAGCCGGGAGCACAACAACGCGAATGTATTAACGCTCGGCGCAGGGCTTTTGGGCATGAATTTATCGAAGCAGATTGTGAAGACCTGGCTGGAGACTGCATTTGGCGGCGGAAGACACGCCCACCGCGTGGATAAGATTATGCAGATCGAACGGCGATACACAAAGTAATCATACTTAATTCTAGGAGCTAGATTGGTAATGGAAATGAATTTACAGGTAAAAAAGACGAGAGAGCTGGATGACGCGACCATCGAACGCATCATCGAGCAAATCACACACCAGGTCCTGATCCTGATCCAGGACGACCAGGCGATGCCCTCCGCTAAAAACGGCGGATCACGCGCCCCAGACATCTGCCCCGACACCTATATGGACCACGTCCATCCCGTCGTCACCGCAGGTGCTGACCGCGTCGCCAGCACGCTTGGCATCGCGCCGACGGACACGAGCGTCGCCCATTTCATCGATCACACATTGCTGAAAGCGGAGGCGACGCACGATCAGATCGCCCAGCTTTGCTACGAAGCGCGGAAATATCAATTTGCATCGGTATGCATCAATCCGACGAATGTAAAACTCTGTGCAGAGCTTCTCGAAGGAAGCGGGGTGCCTGTATGCACAGTTGTGGGTTTTCCGCTCGGCGCAACGCCGACGGAGGTCAAAGTTTTCGAGACTCAACAAGCCATCCGCGACGGGGCGACCGAAGTCGACATGGTCATCAACGTCGGCGCATTGAAATCCCGCGATTACGAACTCGTCGAGCGCGACATCGCCTCCATCGCCCGAGTGTGCCACGCTGGAAATGCGATTCTAAAAGTCATCATCGAGGCTGCATTGCTGACGGATGAAGAGAAAGTCATCGCCTCGCAGCTCTCCAAAGTCGCAGGGGCGGACTTCGTAAAAACATCAACCGGATTCGGTCCAGGCGGCGCGACCCCTGAAGATGTTGCCCTTATGCGCCGCGTCGTTGGACCTTCAATCGGTGTAAAAGCGGCAGGCGGCATCCGCACATTCGAAGATGCCCAGAAAATGATCGCCGCCGGCGCTTCTCGCATCGGCGCCAGCGCGAGTGTCAAAATTTCCCAGGGATCCACGAACGGAAACCAGTAAGGAGGATCATCTATGACCGTTGATCTACGCACCTACGTTTTTCTCGATAACCTGCAGCTGCAGCATGCCGGCTACTTAGGCACGGTTGTCAAGGGATTTCTCCCCCTGCCTAACGATACATCTCTATGGGTGGAAATATCCCCCGGCATTGAAATCAATCGCATAACTGACATTGCCCTTAAAGCAACCCGAGTGCGTCCGGGCATGCAGATTGTGGAGCGATTATTCGGACTGCTCGAGGTCCATCACAGCGACCAGGCGGAGGTGCGCGCAGCTGGCGCAGCAATTCTCGAAGCGCTTGGTCTGGAAGAAACGGACCGCATTAAACCGCGCGTCGTTTCCAGTCAGATCATCCGCAATATCGACGCTCACCAGGTCCAGTTGATCAACCGCATGCGCTACGGGCATATGTTGTTAGCCGGGCAAACCTTGTATGTTTTGGAAGTGGAGCCCGCCGGCTATGCAGCCCTCGCCGCTAATGAAGCGGAGAAAGCCGCCAATATTAACATCCTTGATGTGCGCGCCTTCGGGAGCTTTGGTCGTGTATACCTCGGCGGCGAAGAGCGTGACATCATGGCAGGATACAGCGCGGCGGTAGCCTCGATCGAAGGCGTAAGCGGTCGTGTCGTGGCCTCAAAACGTAAAGAGTGAGTTCGAAGGTTATCTAAAGAAGACGTGAAAAAAATCAATTCACGTCAGGCGAAACTAGATTGCCCAAAAATTGAGCCGGGAATATCTATCTAAGAAAGTAATTCTTGCTCCTCAGGAGGATCACATGGCAGAAGAATATGGTATGACGGAAGCACTCGGCATGGTCGAATGCAAAAGCTATCCGGCGATGGTCGAAGCAGCCGACGCGATGGTTAAGGCCGCCAAAGTCGAGTTGGTATCGTACGAGAAGACTGGCGGAGGTTTTGTCACCGCCGTCGTACGAGGCGACGTCGCAGCGGTTAAAGCTGCCGTCGAAGCCGGCGCACGCGGAGCGGAGAAGGTCGGCGAAGTTGCCGCCATCCACGTTATCCCGCGCCCACATGCAAACGTAGACGTCACACTGCCGCTCGGTCGGGGACCAGCTGAGGGATAAACTCACGCTGGACTGACCGACGACATAGGTGATCGTGTTTTGAGGGCGATTCGAAATATCTTGACGGGGAATCGAGAACGTATTCCTCGCGGAAGCGGAGCAGGACAAGACCGCATCCTACGGTACAGCTTGCTTCCCCGTCAGCAGCATCGTTTTGCCCGAACCCAGCGGTCATCGAAATGGAGTGCCCTATGCTACTAGGTAAAGTTGTTGGCACGCTTGTCGCCACTCGAAAAGAGGAAAGCCTCGAGGGTCTCAAGTTTCTTGTACTCAAGCAGCTCGACATCGAGGGTAAGGAGACTGGTGGCTATCGTGTGGCTGCGGATGCCGTTGGCGCAGGACTAGGTGAAGTCGTGCTATACGCCACAGGCAGCGCCGCCCGGCAAACAAAATTCACCCGCGAGCGACCTTGCGACGGCGTAATCATGGCCATCGTTGATGTTCTCGAAGTCGATGGTGTCGTGAAGTATGACAAATCAGGGGCCGGATGATGTTGGACGACACACGAATTGACGCCATCGTCCAACAGGTTATGGACGAACTTCAGCAAGGGGAACGCGTGCGGCATGGACCGCTGCCGGAGCCAAAAGATCCCGTGCAGCCGCCCCCACCGACTCCCGTCCTGCGCCATGGCGACAACCTTTTCGCGGATGTTGATAGCGCTGTCGCCGCCGCACGATTAGCGTATAAGCAGCTAAATGAGCTGCCCCTCTCCATCCGTGAGCAGATGATTCAACACATCCGCCGCGTGATGCGCGAAAACGCCCAACTCCTTGCCTACGAAGCATGGCAAGAAACGGGCATGGGGCGCTATGAGGACAAGATCGATAAAAACCTGGTGAATGCGAATAAAGCCCCTGGCACCGAGATCCTCGACCCGACAGCCTGGAGCGGTGACGGGGGACTTACACTCGTCGAATATGCTCCCTATGGCTTGATCGGCGCCATCATTCCCAGCACCAACCCGACATCAAGCGTGATTTGCAACGCGATTAGCATGGTCGCAGCCGGAAACGCTATTGTATTTAACGCACACCCCGGCGCGAGAGCATGCTCCAATCATGCCGTGCAGCTGATCAATGAAGCCATCGTTGAAGCTGGAGGTCCGCCAAATCTGGTTTGCGCTCTTGCAGAACCAACGATAGAAACCGCACAGCAGATCATGAAACACAAAGACGTGAACCTGCTCACCGTGACCGGCGGGATTGGTGTTGTACGCGAGGCCTTGAAGAGCGGGAAACGGGCGATCTGTGCTGGACCCGGAAACCCTCCCGCGGTCGTGGATGAAACCGCCGACATCGAGCAGGCCGGCAGAGATATCGTGCGCGGCGCATCCTTCGACAACAATATCATCTGCACGGACGAGAAAGAAGTCTTCGTCGTCCACTCTGTCGCCGATGCATTGAAGCGGGCGATGTGCGCCCATGGCGCCTATGAGATCGACTTGCAGCAGGTGGACCAATTGATGAAATCGATCTTCACAGAAATTCCCCCCGCGGGCAAGCATGGGATGATGAACAAGGCTTTCATCGGTAAGAATGCCAACGTTCTGCTCAAAGAGATCGGGGTCGAAGTCGGGGATGAAATCCGCTTGATCATCGTGGAAGTACCCCACGACCACCCGCTCGTACCCTCAGAGCAGATGATGCCCATCATGCCCATCGTACGCGTGCGCGATGCCAACGAGGGCATCGACCTGGCGAAACATTACGAACATGGTTTCCGGCACACGGCCACCATGCACTCAAAGAACCTGGACAACCTAAGCCGCATGGCCCGGGAGATGGATTGCAGCATCTTCGTAAAGAACGGCTCCTCCTTTGCGGGTGTAGGTTTCGGCGGTGAGGGTTTTTGCTCTTATACGATCGCCAGCCCCACCGGAGAGGGGATCACCAATCCAATCAGCTTCAGCCGCGTCCGCCGATGCGTGTTGAAAGATTCATTCCGAATTGTGTAGACCATGATGACCAAGAAGAAAGCAACTTATGGACATTTACTCGAACCGGCGCTCGCGCTGGTTGAGTTCGACAGCATTGCCGCCGGCATCCATGCCGCGGACGCCATGATCAAACGCGCCCCTATTTACCTCATCAAAACTGGAACCGTCCAGCCGGGAAAGTATCTCGTCTTGATCGGAGGCGAAGTCGCCGATGTGGAGGAGTCTCTCGCTGAAGGTCGCGACCTGGGCGGGTCGCACGTCATCGACTACGTCTACCTGCCACAGGTCCACCGCGAGGTTGTGAGCTCGATTGGCGGGGGACGAGTGCCCGAGAAGACGGATGCGCTCGGCGTGATCGAGACAAAGACCGTTGCCGCTGCGATTCATGCCGCCGATGCGGGCATTAAGGGCGCTGAAGTTCGATTGCTCGAGGTTCGCCTCGCCGATGGTCTGGGAGGAAAAGGGATCGTGCTTTTCTCCGGCCTCGTTGCCGATGTTGAAGCAGCAATCGAGATCGGCGTGGGCGCTCTTGAAAGTCGCGACATGCTCGTGTGGGAAATCGTAATCCCACAACTGCATGAAGAGATGTGGAACAACCTTGGAGATGCGACTCGCTTTCGCACTCGGGTGATGGACAAATTATGAAATTTGGACGCGTCGTCGGAACGGTTGTCGCCACGAGGAAATACGACGATCTGGAGGGGGTGAAATTCCTGGTCGTCCACGTCTTGGATGAGAACCAGCAACCCACAGGGAATTTCGAAATTGCAGCAGATGCAACCGAGCAGGCTGGTCCTGGTGAGCTCGTATTCATGGTCGCCAGCCGTGAGGGCTCGCAAGCGCTACCAGAGTGGTTCGTACCCATAGATCTTGCGATCACGGGCATCGTCGATGAGGTCGAAGTGGAAACTGGTCCCCGCCGGAACGAGCCGACCGCACACTGGTACAGCGTAGACGAGGGAGAGTAGTCGATGTACATCGGAAAAGTCATCGGCACAGTCGTCGCCACAATCAAGATCGATCACCTCGATAAGCGCAAGCTCCTGCTCGTGGATATGCTGGATTTAAAAGGGGACGAGACGGGGTACTACGATATCGCCGTCGATGTCGTCCAGGCTGGTCCTGGCGACACGGTGTTGGTAATCGATGAGGGGAATGGCGCCAGGCAGATCCTAGACCTCGACCCCGGCGCTATTCGAGCCGTAATCGTTGGCATTGTGGATGAGGTATCGATCACTGCCTGAAGAGTCCCAGCTTCGCTATAGATAGCCCCATCGAGTGTACATAAAGCGCTCGCTCCTGGCAGCGAGCGCTATTAATTAAGAGTCGATTGCTATGCCAATTGAACTAGCGGCCCAGAGTGGGGAGATTGTATCTTTTCAGAATAGAAAATATGACCAGGTTATTTGGCTCCGAAGGGCAACCTGTCTATTTGATTTAAAGGCCAAACAGAGATTTGTTCATGGGCTGAGTAGGCTTCTTTACCCGGGTATATCACCCAGAGGTGTTCCAAATTCAATTCTGTGAGGGCAGAACGCATTGAAGCAGTGATCTTGGGCGCCTCATTGAGTTTGACCTCAACCCCATAAGTTTTTCCCCGATCAGAAAACAGCAGATCAATTTCTGCACCATTATGTGTAGCCCAAAAATATGCCTGGTTGGGGCGAACATATTGAAGCACTTGTTCAATTGCGAATCCTTCCCAGGAAGCACCAACTTTTGGATGTCCGAGTAGATTGTGATTATCAGCGATTTCCAACAAACTATGGAGCAAACCACTATCACGAAAGTATACTTTCGGAGATTTCACCTGTCGCTTGCCTAGATTGGCGATCCATGGTTGCAGCTGTCGAACCATGTATGTGCCAGTGAGAACGTCCAGATAGGAACGCATTGTCTTGTGAGTTAACCCCATTGACCGCCCTATCTGGGAAGCATTCCATGTTTGTCCATGATAATGGGCTAACATGGTCCAGAACCGGCGCATTGCGACCGGAGAAATATTAATGCCTAATTGAGGAATATCGCGTTCCAGAAAAGTTCTTATAAAACCTTCCCGCCAAGCAAGACTGTCTTCTTCTGAATCTGCCAGATAAGATCTTGGAAAGCCACCGCGCAGCCAAAGAGTCTCCCAGTTTTTCTTGCCAACCTCACCCAGATCGAAACCACTCAGCTCAATAAACTCAATACGCCCCGCTAAAGTCTCCGAGGTATTTTTTATTATCTCTGGCGAAGCGCTTCCGAGAATCAAATATCGGGTTTTGTTATCAGGTCTATCAACAAGCACACGAAGAACCTGGAAGAGACTGGGGATGAGCTGGATTTCATCAAGGATAACCAAACCATCAAGGTCACCCAAGACTAATTCCGGGTTTTCTAATCGCCTCTTATCAGGGACAGATTCTAGATCAAAATAGACTGCTTGCTGTTCCTTCATGAGCAGGTGCGCCAGAGTTGTTTTTCCGCATTGGCGCGGCCCAAGAAGTGCCGTGATTGGCGATCGGTTTATTGCTGTGGTGAGGCCGGAAACGTAAAAAGGTCGATTTATCATAACTTGAATTTACCATGAATATTGGGAATTGCACTCCCATATTTCATGGTAAAGTAAGTTTGCGTCCTGTGTGTGAATACAATTTCACAGGACCTTTTATTGATTTTTTGGCTTTATGGTGCAATTTAGGTGCAAACAGGATGGATAGGTTGGAAACA